>CAZIAA010000090.1:0-6498 GCA_964537365.1 uncultured Sandaracinobacter sp. | reverse complement strand
CGGAAATGCGCCTCCACAGATCATGGGCTTCGTCGTCGGTGTGATACACCGTCACCGTCAGCCGCTCGGCCGGAATGGCGAAAGTGCCGGTCAGCAATTTCCACGACAGTTCAATGGCTTCGGCCTTGAAGTAATCGCCAAAGGAAAAATTGCCGAGCATTTCGAAAAAGGTGTGGTGGCGCGCGGTATAGCCAACATTGTCGAGGTCATTGTGCTTGCCGCCGGCGCGGACGCATTTCTGCGCCGACGCCGCGCGCACATAGTCGCGCTTTTCGAGGCCGGTGAAGACATTCTTGAACGGCACCATACCGGCGTTCACGAACATCAGCGTCGGGTCGCTGCGCGGCACCAGCGGCGCCGAGGGCACCAGCTGGTGCCCGGCATCGCGGAAATGCGCCAGAAAGGCGGATCGGATATCGGCAGTAGAAGTCATGGCTCTGTCATCTGGGCTTTGTCATCTGGGCTTTGTCATCCGGGCTTTGTCATCCGCCCCCAACTGGCGCACACAGCAGCATCACAGTTGCTGCCCATAGGGTGGCTGGTTTTCAAGCGCAAGGGCAGCCGGCGCGCTGACGGACATTCCCGCCAGTGGTCACCCTCCCCTGCTTCTCCCCCTTGATAATCTGCACCCCGATTCCCAGATCAGCCGCAGTGGAAGTGGCAGCCGTATCCGGTGTCAATTCCACCCCGCCGCGCCTGTTCATTGGGCGGCAATCAATAACCATTGCTTTTGAAAGGATGGACCTTCATGCGTTCCAATTTCGACTTCTCCCCCTTCTTGCGTTCTTCGGTTGGTTTTGAAAATCTCAACCGGCTGTTCGATACGGTTGCACGCACAACCGAAAGCGACGTGACATTCCCGCCCTATAACATCGAAAAACTTGGCGAAGATGCCTATCGCATCACCATGGCGCTCGCCGGCTTCAGCCGTGACGAGCTCGATATCACCGTGCAGGAAAACACACTGGTGATTTCCGGCAAGACCGCCGAAAGCGATGACAGCAAGCGCACATTCCTGCATCGCGGCATTGCCAAGCGCGCGTTCCAGCGTCGATTCCAACTGGCCGATGTCATCAAGGTAACCAACGCCTCCTTTACCGACGGCATGCTCAACATCGACCTGACCCGCGAAGTTCCCGAACACAAGAAGCCGCGCAAGGTGGAAATCGGCGGCAATGACGGCTCGCTGATCGAAGGCAAGGCGGCTTAACTTTCCACATCCATAAGTAAAATTACAATGACGGGGCCGGCGCAATCCGGCCCCGTTCTGCCTTTGCGCATCAGCCCGCCGGCGCGTGCGGCTGCTTGCGGGCGGCCAGCCTTTGCAACTGTTCGCGCGGCGCCGCCCAGTCGGGCTTGACGGCGGCGGCGGCCTGATAATCCTGATAGGCGGCCTGCATGTCGCCGATCATTTCATGCGCGACCGCCCGGGTATAATAGACGATTTCCGGCTCCGGCGGGTTCATCGCCAGACCGCGCGTCAAAGCCACAATGGCGTCCCGGTCACGCCCGCCACTGCGCAGGAAATCCAGCCCCAGATGCACATAGGCTTCTGCCAGGCGCGACTTCATCTCGCTGGTCAATGTCCACAATCCTCGATCCGCACAACCCGTTGCCGCCGGCCCGAAGCCCGCCCGCAACAATGTGCCTGAACTTGCGTCAGCTGCGCTTTTGCAAAACCGGCGCGGAGTGTCGAGGCTGCATTTTGTCTCATCCCCGGTGCCCGGCGGGGTGCCCGGCCTGCGCTCAATCGCGGTGGACGAAGGTCACATGGCCCATCTTGCGGCCCGGGCGCGGTTCGGATTTGCCATAGAGGTGCAGATGCGCCGCCGGGTCGGCCAGAAGTTCCGGCCAGCCTTTGATATCGTCGCCAAGCAGATTTTGCATCACCACCTCGCGCGCGACGATCGCACAGGGCCCCAGCGGCAGCCCGCAAATGGCGCGCACATGCTGCTCGAACTGTGAGGTTTCCGCGCCTTCGATGGTCCAATGGCCGCTGTTGTGCACGCGCGGCGCCATTTCATTGAACACCGGACCATCGCGGGTGTCGAAAAATTCACAGGCCAGAACCCCGGCATAATCCAGCCGGGTGGCGATGCTTTCCGCCAGAGCCGTCGCCGCCTGCACATTTTCCGCCCGCAATGCCGTAGCCGGCACGCGTGTTTCGCGCAGAATTCCATCTTCATGACGGTTCTGACAGGGCGGATAGCTGGCCAGACGCCCGTCCGCCGTGCGCGCCACCAGAATCGAGAATTCGGCGGAAAATTCGACGAACCCCTCCAGCACGAGGTCATCCCCACCCAATTCCTGCAAGGCATGGGTGGCCTCCGCCGCGCGGGTGATTTTCACCTGGCCCTTGCCATCATAGCCGAAACGCCGGGTTTTCAATATGGCGGGCAGGCCCAGATCGGCAATTGCAGCGGTCAGATCGGCGGCGCTGTCGATGGCGCGAAACGGCGCCGGCCGCCCGCCCAGAGCTTCGACGAACTGCTTTTCGCGCAAACGGTCCTGCGACACCGCCAATGCCCGCGCCTCCGGATGGACGGGCACGAGCGTCGACAGGAACGCCACGGCATCCGCCGGCACATTTTCGAATTCATAGGTAATGACATCGCAAGCGCCGGCAAAATCCCGCAGACGGTCGCGATCGTCATAACCGGCACGAACCGTATCGGCAGCAACCAGACTCGCCACGGATTCGGCTTCTGGCGCATAGATGCGCACGCTATAGCCCAGGGGCGCCGCCGCCAGCGCGATCATGCGGCCGAGCTGGCCGCCGCCCAGCACGCCGATCGTTGCACCCGGTGCAATCACGCTCATGCTTCGGGGCTTTGCGGCACGGCATCGCTGCGCGCCTGACGCCAGGCCTGCAGCCGCGCGGACAGCGCCGGATCGCTGGTGGCGAGGATGGCCGCCGCCAGCAGGCCGGCATTTGTTGCCCCGGCCTTGCCTATTGCCAATGTGCCGACCGGAACCCCGGCCGGCATCTGCACGATCGACAGCAATGAATCCTGCCCGGACAGCGCCGCCGACTGCACCGGCACACCCAGCACCGGCAGATGTGTCAGGCTGGCCACCATGCCGGGCAGATGCGCCGCCCCGCCGGCCCCCGCCACGATCACCCGGATTCCGCGCGCCGCTGCATGTTCGGCATAATCGACCATGCGGCGCGGCGTGCGATGAGCGGAAACGACGCACACTTCATGGCCAACCCCCAGTTCGTCCAGGATTTCGGCAGTGTGGCGCATGGTTTCCCAGTCCGAAGTGCTGCCCATGATCACTCCGACCTGCGCCTGCATTGCGTTGCGTTGCGCCATCTCTCCCCTTCCGCCCCCTATTCGACGCGCAGAAACCGCCGATCCGTCACATTCAGCGCACGGTCGAACTGATAGACGATGGGCGTTGCTGTCGGAATTTCGAATTCGACAATGGCCTTGTCGGAAATATTCGACAGATGCTTGACGAGCGCCCGCAGCGAATTGCCATGCGCGGCAATGATCACCCGCTTGTCGGCGCGCAATTGCGGCACCACCAGCTGCTCAAAGGCCGGCAGCGCCCGGGCAATGGTGTCGCGCAGGCTTTCCGCCTGTGGCACCGGCACATCGGCATAACGGCGATCGCGCGAAACATCATAGCGCGAATCGCTGGCCAGCGGCGGTGGCGGAATATCATAACTGCGGCGCCAGATCTTCACTTGATTGTCGCCATGCTTGACGGCGGTTTCCGCCTTGTTGAGGCCGGTCAGGCCGCCATAATGGCGTTCATTGAAGCGCCAGTCCTTGATGACCGGAATCCACAGCGCGCCCATTTCCTCGAGCACGATATCCAGCGTCTTGATGGCGCGTGTCAGCACACTGGAAAAGGCGATATCGAATTCATGTCCGGCGGCCTTCAGCGCCGCACCGGCTTCATGCGCTTCGGCCTCGCCACGTTCGGACAGGCCGACATCCCACCAGCCGGTAAAGCGGTTTTCCAGGTTCCAGGTCGATTGTCCATGACGGATCAGAACGAGTTGTGGCATTGTGAATTTCAGTCTTTCTCAACGAAGCGCATCGACAATGTCAGCAAGTGCCGCCAGCGTCGCAACCGCCATCCGGCCCGAGCGCGCCGGCGACCAGCCCGCCATTGCCTCCGGCAGATCATCGGCATCCTTGAATGGCATCTCCAGCGTCGCCGCCAGACAACCGAAACGCTCGGCGAGCTGGCTCGTCGCCATGGTCATATTGGCTTTGCCCGGCGCTGCCACCGGATAGCCGACTGCGCTTTGAAAGTCACGGCTGTGCGCGCACAGCCGGGATTCGAAACGGGCATAGAGATCCTGCTGCCGCGCATGCAGCGACGGAATGCCGCTGAAGCCGGCGATGAACACATGCGGCAGCGCTTCATCGCCATGCACATCGAGAGCGAAATCAACGCCGGTTTCATCCATGCGGTTGCGCACGCACAGCACTTCGGGCGAACGTTCCGGCGTCGGGTTCTGCCATTCGCGATTGAGATTGGCGCCGGCGGCATTGGTGCGCAGATGGCCGCGCCTCGAACCATCCGGGTTCATGTTGGGAATGATATGGAAACGCAGTTTCGGCAGCAGCGCGCGGGCAATGGGTGACGCCGGATCAGTCAATTCCCGCAACGCCCCTTCCATCCACCATTCCGCCATGGTCTCGCCCGGATGCTGGCGCGCGAACAGCCAGGCCTGCAACGACCCCTCGCCCATCTGCAGACAATCGATCGGCTGACCATCCAGCGAATGCCCGAGCACGCTGGCCGAAACGCCGGGCTTTGCCGCCGTGCGCGCCAGCAGATCATAATGCCGCTGCATCGAATAAGGCGCGAAATAGGCGCACCAGAACTGGTCGCTGTCGGGGGTCACGCGAATGGACAAGGTGCCGCCATCGGCGCCGGCATCATAGCTGGTGTCGGCCTGCCACCAGTGCCGGCGATCGGCCGAGACGCGCGCGCGATAGCCCGGCCAGCCGGCCGGATAGGCCGAGGATTCGAGGCCGATGATATCGAGCCGCAGCGGCACGCCGCGCGCGCCGGCGACGCGAAAATGAAACCATTGAAAGAATTCGCCACCGGCGTCGATACGAATCCGCAGGCGCAGATGATCGGCCGCCGGCTGGTCGACCAGTTCGATATTGCCCGAGTCGAAGGCGGAATCTATGGTGATGGCCATGGTGGCAAGCGCCTAGCAGCCGCACCCATTGGCTGCAAAGGGCCAGCGTTGCGAATTGACTTTTTCGCAGCCGCCGCCTAGCAGCCGCGACCTGATACCGACAAAATCCCCGGGGTTTGAAACAGCCATGAAGATTCGCAACAGCCTGAAGTCGCTGAAATCGCGGCACCGCAACAACCGTGTCATCCGTCGCCACGGACGCACCTATGTCATCAACAAGACCAATCGCCGCTTCAAAGCGCGCCAGGGCTGAGCGATTTCGGGGCTGAACAATTCCGACATCCCCGGCCGCACACCCGCGGCCGCCACAGGCAGATAATCCGCGCGCCGTCATCTGGGACGTCGGCGATGTCCTCTATGACTGGGACCCGCGCCACCTTTATGCCCGGCTGATTGCCGATCCCGGCCGGCTCGACTGGTTTCTGGACAATGTGGTCACCCGACAGTGGCACTTCCAGCATGACGCCGGGCGGCCGTTCGCGGAAACCTCCGCCGAACTGATTGCTGCCTATCCGGCCGAAGCCGAACTGATCCGAGCCTTCGGCGCGCGCTGGCTGGAGACATTTGCCGGGCCAACCGCCGGCACCCACGCCATCGTCCAGGCGCTGGCGGATGCGCAGGTGCCGCAATTCGCAATCACCAATTTTTCCGCGGAATTCTGGCAGATCTTCCAGCCGACCGCACCCATCCTGCAGATCTTTCGCGATGTCATCATTTCTGGCCGTGAACATCTGGTAAAGCCCGATCCGGCGATCTTCGCGCTTGCCCGCCAGCGTTTCGCACTGGGCGACGGCGACGCCGTGTTCATCGACGACAATGCCGCCAATGTCGACGCCGCCCGGGACGCCGGCTGGCACGGCATCCACTTCCGCACCGCGCCGCAATTGCGGCGGGATCTGCGCCAGCTGGGATTTGCGCTCTGAACGCCGCCCGGCACAGTCCGGCGGGCGGGGTTGACAGCCTTCGGCATGCCCGTCACCGCAAAGCCATGGCCGAGCATCCGCCCTCTTCCGAACCGGAGCGCGCGACGGAATCCGACGCACTGCTTTCCGCGGCACCGGCGCGGGCAGCGGAAATCGCCCGTGCCCGCCGCGCGCACCAGAAGACCGGCGACCGGCTGGCGGCGCAGGTCGGCCGCATCGCCCGCTTTGCCGGCGCTGCGTTCGTGATCGCCCTGCTGATCCGCAGCTTCATCATCCAGCCCTTCATCATCCCGTCCGGATCGATGTCGCCATTGCTGACACCGGGTGATTTCGTGTTCGTCAACAAGGCGGCTTATGGCTGGACGCTGGCGTCCCTGCCGCTGGCCGGGCCACTGGCGA
>CAZIAA010000089.1:0-6669 GCA_964537365.1 uncultured Sandaracinobacter sp. | reverse complement strand
TCAGCCGAACATACACGACTACATCCAGGAGCATATCCCTGGTGCCGTCTACCTGACGGAAGGCGTCTTGCGGGTGTCCAACCGCGGCTTTCCGGGATCATTCAGCCCGAACGCCTGTATTCAGGAGTCGTTCCGGCGCGCGGGCATCGATGCCGACTCCCCGGTCGTCGTCTACACCGGGAAGGGTGCGTTCTCCGGAGCAGGTGATGGACTCGGGCAGACGATGATGGCCTACACCCTCGCAAAATACGGCCACAATACCGTCTACATCCTCGACGGCGGGATCGATGCATGGAAGAGCGAGGGGCGTGAACTCTCGCAGGACTATCCTGCAGTCGAACCGTCCAATTTCACCATTGAGATCAGGGACGACTATGCCATAGGGCACGAGGAGTTCATGCGGATCAAGGATAATGAAGGTGTGGTCGTGCTCGATGCGCGCCCGCCGGCGTTTTGTGGAGGAAAAGGCCGCTGGCGGAAAGCCGGATACAGAAGCTGATTGCCGAACGCGAACGGACGCGCCGCGCCGAAGAGGAACGCGCGCGCGCCGAAGCCTTGGCGCGCGCCGCCGGCCCGGACAATAACACCAGCGGCAATGCTGGGGCCGGGCAATGAGCGGCATGCTGCTCAACGCCCGCTGGCCGCAGCGCATCATGGCCCTGCCCTGGGGGATATTGACGCTGCTGTTCGCGATCTGCGGCTTTGCCGTCATCGTGCTCTATTCCGCCGCTGGCGGCAGCCTGCAGCCCTGGGCGCTCAACCATGGCATCCGGCTGGCGGTGTTTCTGGGGCTGGCGCTGCTGTTGTCGCAATTCTCGCTGCGGCTGTGGCTCATGCTCGCCTATCCGCTCTATGGCCTCGGAATCATTGCCCTTATTGGTGTCGAAGCGCTGGGCATCGTCTCTGGTGGTTCCCGGCGCTGGCTGGAATTGGGCTTCTTCAATTTTCAGCCGTCCGAATTCATGAAGATCGCCATCATTCTGGCGCTGGCGCGATTTTACCATTTTCTGCCGTGCGGCTATGCCGGACGCTTTGCCGGGATGTGGCCGCCGGTGCTGCTGATCCTGTTGCCGGCCGCGCTGGTATTCCTGCAACCGGATCTGGGCACGGCGCTGATGATCATTGCCGGTGGCGTCACCGTGATGTTCCTGGGCGGCCTGCCGCTCAAATGGATTCTCATTCCCGGCGGCATCGGTCTGGCAGCGCTGCCGGTGCTGTACAGCATGCTGCACGATTACCAGCAAAGGCGGGTACTGATCTTTCTCAATCCGGAATCCGATCCCCTGGGCGCCGGTTATCACATCACCCAGTCCAAGATCGCCATTGGTTCGGGCGGCATTTTCGGCAAGGGCTTCGGGCAGGGCTCGCAAAGCCATCTGCTCTATCTGCCGGAACAGCATACCGATTTCGTCTTCGCCACCATGGCCGAGGAATGGGGCCTGCTGGGCGGCGTCGCCCTGCTCGTCGCCTTTGCTATCATCCTCAACTGGGGTATTCGCGTCGGCCTGCAAAGCCGCACCCCCTTTGCCCGCCTGCTGGCGGTCGGGCTGTCGATGACATTATTCTTTTATGTCGCGGTCAACGCCATGATGGTGATGGGGCTGGCGCCTGTCGTCGGCATTCCATTCCCGCTGCTCAGCTATGGCGGCAGTGCCGTGCTGACGGTGATGGTCGCCCTCGGCATGTTGATGAGCATCCATCGCCAGCGCCACGAACAGACGCTGTAGCGTAGCCCCGCTACACTTCCGGACCATTACATGCTATGGTGGCAGTACATGCTGGTTCGGAGGGTATAACTTGGCCTGCTGTGCTTTTGCGGTCTTTCTGCTGTCGCAATTGCTGCTGCCCGTTCGGACGGCGGCACGCTGGCTGGGCCTTTCTGGCCACGCCCAATCGCAAGGCAGGCCGGTGGATGCCGCCGTTGCCTGGCAGCCGGGCGCAGCCGCGCTGGCGGCGTCGCCTGCGCTGCCCGCCTGGCAACGTCCGGGCTGGCGCCGGGGCCGCATTTTCGCGACCATCGTCGCCATTGATCTGCTGCTGGTCGGGCTGCTGGCGCAGACGGGTGTGCTGGCGGCATTGCCACAGCTGGCGCCGGAGGGAACGCGCGCTGCGGCATTCGAACAGGCGCTGCACAGCAGCATCTGCGGTGCCCGGGGCTGGGTAAACTGACATGTGAACAGACCGGGGTCGGTGGGGAGAGGAATGATGGCGACACTTGGCTATGAAGTCGACGATCCGGGCCTGGCGCCCAGTCGCGGCGAGACCGGCCCGGTCAGCAAGGCGCGGCAGCGCCGGACCCGAACCATCTATCTGACGCTCCTGGCAATCGGTATTCTGCCCTGGCTGCTGGGCGCGTCCGCCAGCTGGCAGGCAGCCGGGCTCGGTCTGTGGCTTCCGGGCGCTGGTTTTCTGGCGCTGGGCGGCTGGTGGAGCCTGATGTTTCCGCTGGTGCTGGCGTTGTTCGTGCTGGCGCTGATTGCCTGGTTCTGGTCCGGCATGCTGGCGGCGCCGCTGGCAGTCTGGAGCCTCAGCCTGTTCGCCGCCGCCGCGCTGGCTGGCGACAGCAGCTGGGCTGGCGCACCCTTTGTGGCCGCTGGCGCCGTGGTCGCCATCGGCCTTTTCTTTGCCCGGCGCAACCGCAAGGGCATCCTGGCCGGACGCAAACGTGCGACCGCGCGCGAAAGCTTTCTGCCGCAGTCGCTGGCGGAGGTCTCCGCGCTCAGCCGTGCCACGCCGGATTCAACCACGCGCGAACTGACCACGGCGCAATTGTCCGGGCTGCGCTATCTGCTCGATCGCGCATTGCAGCCGGTCGAGGGTTTCGACGGTTTCACCATCATCGACCAGTTCCAGCCAGCTGCCCTGCGCTATCAGCTCAACCATATGGGCTTTGCCCTGGCCATTGCGCAGACCGCCTATGTGCCGAATTTCCGCGGCTATATGGGTGTTGCCCAGCGCAATCTGATCGAAAAATACCTGCAGAAGCGGGTCTGGGATTATTGGGTTCTGGAAAGCTGCTGGGGGCATTTCAACTTCACCGACTGGGATCCGGCCAAGCGCGACAATATCATGCTGACCGCCTGGTTCGGCGCCCATGTCGGCGGCTATATGCTGGCCACTGGCGACCGCCGCTATCTGCAACCGGGCAGCCTGTCCTTCCGGCTGAACGACAACAACATATTCCAGCATGATTTCACCACGATCATCGGCTCGGTGGTGCAAAATTACGAAACGGCGGAATTCGGCCATTACGCCTGCGAGCCGAACTGGATCTATCCGATCTGCAACCATTACGGCATGCTGTCGCTGGTGACGCATGATGCCATTCTCGGCAGCAACCATGTCGAACGCTTCCTGCCGAACTGGTTCGACAAGCTCGATACCGAATTCACCGATGCCTCCGGCTCGATCATCGGCCTGCGCTCGCAACTGACCGGCCTGCCGGTGCCGTTCCCGGTCGGCGAAGCCGGCTACAGCCATTTCGAAAACACCTTCGCGCCGGCACGTGCCCGGCGACTGTGGGCAATTGCCCGCCGCGAGATCGAGCCGCTGATTGTCGACGAGGCGGATGGGCCAAGGCTGCAATTCCGCGGCAGCGGGCTGGATGCCGGCAATTACAAGTCCGGCCACACCGGCAGCTATGGCAGCTATCTGCTGGCGGCGCGGGAATTCGGCGACCAGCGCATTGCCGATGCCGCACAAAAAGGCCTGGAACGGGATTGCGCGCCCAACCGTGACAATGGCGTGCTCAGCTATCGTGCCGGGTCAAACCTGACCAATGTCGCGGCCATCACTGGTCTGTTGATGGATACTGGCGATTTCCGCCGCACATTCACGCAAGGCCCGGACAAGCAGACACTGGCTGGCCCGATGATCGAGACGCTCGACTATCCCGCCGTTCTGCTGGCCCGCGCCTATAGCGCGGATGGTCGCGGCCTCGATGCCGTGTTCTACCCCGGCACCGCCAGCGCAGCAGGCGTTCACGCTGTGCCGCTGTCACAGCTGATTCCGGGACAACGCTATGCCCTGACCGGTGCGCGCGAAAGTGAAATCACCGCCGACGCCAATGGCATGGCGGAGTTCCACGTGGAACTGCGCGGCCGCACCGAAGTCCACCTGCACCCCCTCCAATCCTGAAGAGCGCGGAGGCACGCAGCCGGGGCGCCCAGGCAGAGCATGATGACTATGTGAAAGACCTGGACCCCAAAATGGGTAGAGGCGCCGGTTTGATCCGACGCCTCATCCATGTCAGTTAGGGGATTCGAACCCTACGTTTTTTCCAGTTCTCATTCAGCATTTACGATACGGCTCTGTGACACTTACTGTCTCTTTGACGCAACGTTCTTGCAGTACGATTCCCAGTTACGCTACCTCAAGCAGCCGCGTTGTCTGCTTTAACGCAAGCATCCTAACATGGATCATGGCCCGCGCAAAGCCGAAAACGGCAACGCCGCGCCCGGGCATCAGCTCTGCGCGACGCCCGATCCCAGCACATAGGCCCGGCGGGTCTGCTCCACTGCATTGTCACGCAAGCGCCAGATTCCCTTCACATTGCTTGCGAGACCTGGAACAACTGCAATGCCATTGTCCACGCCCGCAATGGCATTTTCCGTCATCACCAGCAGCGCCCCGCGCCAGCCATGCTGGCGGATGCCATATTGCGGCGCCGCCGGGCTGTCCTTGGGCAGGCCACTGCGGTCCAGTTGCACGCTGTTGTGCGCAACCGTCGCGCGCGCGACATGGCCCAGATAAATGCCATGCGCCGGGGTCACGTTCGACAGCGGATTGAGGGTGATGACATTGCCTTCGATGACGGCATGCGCGACCCGGTTCGCCGGCGGCGTTTCACGCCAGCGCGGCAACGCCGGATCCTGCCGCCCGGAAGCCGCCACCCGGATGCCGTCATTGGCGTCTTCGATTCGATTGCCGATAATGCGCACTTCATCCACCTTGTCGCCGGCAATGACGATGCCTTCGGCCAGAAACGGCGTTTTCGCCGTGGCGAAAAACTGGCTCGGCAATGGCGTGACGATACGACCGACGATGGTAAAGCCGACCGGTTCGCGAATGGCATCCAGCAGCAGGTTGCGCATATGCCAGCGCAGGGCGACCGCCGAAGTCAGCCGCGCCTTGTCGTTGCTGCGCTTGACGACCTGGCTGACGGCGGTCTGCAGCGGTGTCAGCACCCGGAACGGAACCGTGCCAGCGCGATAGAGCGCGGCGTCAGCATTACTGGCGGCAAAATCCAGTTCCGCTTCGGAAATGCTGCCTTTCTGGGTGACCGGGCCAGTCGAAAACGCCGTCTTGCTGGATAGAGTGGACAGTGTCGGCTGGGTGTTTTTGCTGGCCGGCGCAAAGCGCAGGACAGAGGCCGCCATGCGCACCATCTGCGCGCGATCGGTGATGATCCGCGCATGGGTGGCGCCGGCCGGGGCCGGCACGGCCAGAATCTGGTTGTTTTCAATGATGCTGCGCCGGGCGCCAATGATCTGGATGCCGATCTGCGCCTGACCGACTTTCAGAATGCAATCGCGGATGACAAGCTGCTGCCGCTTGCCGCGCGCGCCCGTGCTGCTGATGCAGCTGGCCGCGCGGTCGAGACCGGCGCGGCATTGGGCGCGCACCCGTTCAATCAGCACATCGCCGCAATCCCGCAGCGCCAGCGCGCCCAGCCGGCCTTTGTGCGGGTCGCTGCCGTGCCCGGTCGGGCCGCCATTCACCGACAGATCGCGGATCTGCACCGAAGCACAGCCCCGGAATTGCAGGGCCGCTTCGCCCTTTTCCACCGACAGCACGGTTTGCGGGCCGGTGCCCTCGATGACGACATGCCCCAGGTTTTCAAAGACGAGAGTTTCCGGCAGCCTGAACGCTGCACCGGCAAGGCACAGCCGGATGCTCTGCCCGGCGCTCAACAGCTTTACCGCGGCAATCAGTTCGTCCGCATTGCGCACCACCGCGGTGCAATTGCCGCCGCCGCTGCGCTGGCACAATTGTTCGAGCGCCTGCTGCACATTGTCGGCCGGGATCTTGCAGTTGCCGGGGTCAAAGCCGATGTCGCTGGCGCGCAGATTGGTCAGCGCCGGAAAAGTCGCACGCAGATCGACGATATCGCGGATGCCGGCGCCATTGCGCCGCGCCAGCGCCAGCGGCACATAACGCCGGCCCCAGGTCATTGGCGGCACCAGGCTGTCGGCCGCGCCGGCAAAGGGCGGCCAGACCACATCGCCGGTCGCCGCGCGGGCTTCGAACATCCAGGCGTCGCCAACCACATACTGGCCAGTGCCGAAGGCGACTTCGATGCCGCGTTCGAGCACGGTCGGCGCGGTCGTCAACGGCAGGCCATCGGCGGTGCCGGCATGATCCCAGCGCCGCACGCGCGGATTGACCATCTGGTCGAAATTGCCGATCCCGGGGACGAAGCTGACGACGCCATCGGCCATGGTCATGCGCGCGAACATCCCCGGCCGCCCCAGCGCCCGGTCGCGATCGTCGACGATTTCTACAAAGCCGCCGGAAACGAAGCCCAGCGCGTCATCGGCGCGCGCGCCGGACAATACGAATTCGCCATCGGCATTGCGCAACAGCCGCGCTTCTATCGATGCATTTTCGCGCGACCAGACGAAGCGGGCTTCTGCCCGGCTGCCGCCGCGCACGATCTGCACCCGATAC
>CAZIAA010000088.1:0-6747 GCA_964537365.1 uncultured Sandaracinobacter sp. | reverse complement strand
GATTGTTGCAAGTGCCGGGCGATATTGGCGGCGACCAATGCCGCCCCCAGCCGCCGCGCCTTGAAATGCAATTCCTGCACATAGATGCGGCCGACTTCGGCACGCTCGGCATTGCTCAGCACCGGCAGATTGATGGCCCCGGGCAGATGGTCATCGGCAAATTCCGCCGGGCTGCGTACATCAATGATGCAATGAAATGCTGCCCGAGCCTGCACCGACAGATTGTCGCCTGTGCGGATCACACGCTGGCGGCAACCCGCAAACGCGGCGCGCCGACGACAACCCGGCCGACACAGGCGGCATCGGCAAATCCCGCCTGCCGCACATGGTGCAACAGCTGATCCGCGGCATCTTCGGCCACCGCCAGCAGCAGGCCGCCGCTGGTCTGCGGGTCGGTCAGCAGATCGCGCTGCCAGTCGGGGAAATCCACCGGCAGATCAACTTCGGCGGCAACGCTCTGCCAGTTGCGCGCCGAAGCGCCCGTGCGCACGCCATCGCGCAACAGGCGTTCCGCGCCAGCCAGCGCAACGCAGCCGGCAGGCAGGATTTCGATCGCGGCGTTGCTCGCCCGCGCCATTTCCAGCGCATGCCCGAACAGGCCGAATCCAGTCACATCGGTCATTGCATGCACCGCATCCATGGCGGCCAGCTCCGGGCCGATGGCGTTCAGCCGCGTGGTCGAATCCAGCAATGCGGCATAGCCGGAATCATCCAGCAGGCCGCGCTTCAACGCCGCGCTCAACACGCCCACGCCCAGCGGTTTGGTCAGCAACAGCCGATCGCCGGGCAATGCCCCGGCATTGCGCCGCAGCCGCGCCGGATCGACGAGGCCAATGACCGCCAGACCATAGATCGGTTCCTGGCTGTCGATCGAATGCCCGCCGGCAACCGGCACACCGGCCTGCTCGCAAATGGCCGCGCCACCAGCCAATATGCGCCGGATCACCGCAACCGGAAGCTTGTCCAAAGGCATGCCGACGATCGCCAGCGCCAGAATCGGCGTGCCGCCCATGGCATAGATGTCGGACAGGGCATTGGCGGCGGCAATGCGGCCGAAATCCGCTGCATCATCAACGATCGGCATGAAGAAATCGGTCGTCGCCACCAGCGCCTGATGGTCGTTCAACTGCCAGACGGCAGCGTCATCCGAAGTCTCCCGGCCAACCAGCAAGGGCGCATAATGGCGCGCTTCCGGCATGTCCTGCAGGATATCGCGCAGAACGGCGGGCGAAATCTTGCAGCCGCAACCGCCGCCCGAGCTGAGCGAGGTCAGCCGGATTGCCTCTGTCTCAGGCAAATACCGACTCCATGCGCGCGCGCAGATCCGCTTGCGGGCGGGCGCCATAATGTTCGATGATTTCCGCCGCCGCGACCGTGCCCATCACCGCACAGCGACGCAAATCCCGCCCCTGGCTGAGGCCGGCAAGGAAGCCGGCAGCAAAAAGATCGCCCGCACCCGTAGTGTCCACCACCTGCGCCACAGCTGTCGCCGGCACGGCGATCCGCTCGGCCGCAGTGATGACGATAGCGCCTTTTTCCGAGCGCGTCAGCACGGCCAATGGCGCCAGTTGCTGCAGCCCTTCCACCGCGCGGTCGAGATCGGCGGTTTCGAACAGGCTGCCGGCTTCGGCTTCATTGGCGAACAGCAGATCGATGTCGCCGGCGCGCAGAAGCGCCAGAAAATCCGCCCGGTGACGTTCGACACAGAAACTGTCAGAGAGGGTCAGCGCGGTCTGGCGGCCGGCGGCGCGGGCGGCGGCAATGGCCTTGCGCACGGCGCGGATGGGGGCCGGCTGATCCCACAGATAGCCTTCGATATAGGTGACGGCCGCGCGGGCGATCTGGCCGGCATCGATATCGTCCTCATGCAATTCCTGCGACGCGCCCAGACAAGTGGACATGGACCGTTCGGCGTCAGGGGTGACGATGATGATGGAACGCGCGGTCGGCTGCCCGTCCGTGGCCGGCGCCACGTCAAAAGCGACGCCGGCGGCGCGGATATTGCTGGTAAAGACCTGCCCCAATGCGTCCCCGGCGACGCGGCCAATGAAACCGGCGCGGCCGCCCAGCGCTGCGATTCCAACCGCGGTATTGGCGGCCGATCCCCCGGAAATCTCTCGTGCAGGACCGATACGGCGGTAAAGCTCCAGCGATTCCGCTGCCGAAATCAGCTGCATGCCGCCCTTGGCAATACCGTTTTCGTGCAGAAAAATATCATCCTTGGCAACGAGCACATCGACAATTGCATTGCCCACGGCCAGAACGTCGAGCTGATCCGCCAATATCGTCTCCTTTGGGGGCAGGCCCGGATGCACATGCATCCGGCAGAGCCAGCCACGAAACCAGACACCGAAAGTCTGGCGTTATGCGACCAGCCGCGGCTTTGTCCAGCGCCGCGATGTCACGACCGCCGCTGCGCCGGCCCCTTCAGTTCCAGCCGGTTTCCATCCGGATCGACGCAATAGATGGATGGCCCCTCCCCTTCCGCGCCATAACGCAGCGCGGCCGCCTCAGCCTCGATTCCAGCGGCGCGCAGATGGGCAAGAATGGCTTTTTCCTCAAAAGGATCGACGCGCAGACAGAAATGGTCGAGATTGTGCTGCAACGCGCCCGCCGCCGCGCCACCCGGCCGCCCAAGCGGACCATTCACATCGACCACATCAATCATCGCCGCGCCGGCGCGCAGATGCACCATACCGAGATCGTCGCGCCGTCGATCGACCGCGCAACCGAGGACGCGGGTATAGAAATCGACACTGCGTGCGAGATCCCGCACCCGCAACACCAGATGGTCGATCCCTTGCAGCTGGAATGGTGGCATCATCCTGCTCCTTCCCGGCAAGAACAATCGCGACCGGCAGTGCCGATTACAATGCCGACGCCTTTGAACACTGTCTGGCACAACCCGGCCACAGCCGCTAGAGCAGGGCGATGCTGCGAATTGCCCTGCTCGCTGCCGTGGCGCTGCTTGCCGCCTGCACCACCGCGCCGCCCGTTGCCGTCACCCCGCCACCCGCGCCGCCGCCCGCCGGCATGGAACGGCTGCTGGGCCAGCCAGCCAGCACGGCGCTGCAATTGCTGGGCCCGGCGCGCCTCGACAAGCGCGAAGGCACCGCCCGGCAATTGCAGTTTTCCGGCAGCTGCATTCTGGACCTCTGGTATTATCCGCGGGAAAATTCCGTGCCACTGGCAACGCATGCCGAGGCGCGCCTGCCGGACGGGCGCAGCATCGCCCCCGGCGAATGCCTGCGGCAGCTGATTCCAGCGCCCAGGCCAGCCAGCACGCCCGCCACAACCAACAGAGCCGCGCCGGCCAGACCCGGCCGCTAGGGCCGACTCGGCAACACCCGCTCAGCGCTGACGGATTCGAACGGCGTGGGCATGCGCCGGCAATCCTTCGGCATCGGCCAGTGTCGCGGCGGCATCCGCCACCTGCCGAAAGCCATCCGCGCCGGCATCGAGCCAGGTGGTGCGCTTCAGAAAATTATGCACGCTGAGACCACCGGAAAAGCGCGCCCGCCGCCCGGTCGGCAGCACGTGATTCGGGCCGCCGATGTAATCGCCCACCGGCTCCGGCGTGTGATGCCCGAGAAATACCGACCCGGCATGGCGGATTTTCGCGAACAGCGCCGCCGGATCTTCGATCAACAGTTCCACATGCTCGGCCGCCAGAGCATTGGCCAGCGCCGGCGCTTCGGTCAGCAGGTCCTCGACTTCGATGATGGCGCCATAATTTTCCCAGCTGGCGCGCGCGACACTTGCGGTCGCCAGTTGCGCCAGCATGGCTTCGACCTGCGCCGCCACTGCGTCCGCCAGTTCCGGGCTGTCGGTCAGCAGGATGGATTGCGCCACCGGATCATGTTCCGCCTGCGACAACAGGTCCGCCGCCACCCAGTCCGGCCGCGCCGATCGATCCGCAATCACCAGAATTTCCGACGGCCCGGCCACCATGTCGATTCCAACCACCCCGAACAGCTGGCGCTTGGCTTCGGCGACCCAGGCATTGCCGGGGCCAACGATCACATCGCAGCGCGGCAGCGGCGCCACGCCATAGGCCAGCGCCGCAATCGCCTGCGCGCCGCCAATGCGGAAAATGCGTGCCACACCGGCCAGTCGCGCCGCCAGCATGACCAGCGGATTGATCTGCCCCTCGGGTGTGGGTGTCACCATCACCAGTTCGTCAACACCCGCCACCTGCGCCGGAATGGCGTTCATCAAAACCGAGGACGGATAGGCGGCGCGCCCGCCCGGCACATACAGCCCGGCGCGTTCAACTGGTGTCCAGCGCCAGCCGGCGCGAATGCCGGCATCGTCCAGCACTTCGCCATCCGCGGGTTTCTGCGCTTCATGGAAATGGCGGATTCGCGCCGCCGCCAGTTCGAGTGCGGCGCGCTGCGCCGCTGGAACCTGCGCCGCCAGCGCATCGCGTTCGGCCGGGGAAATTTCCGCATCATCAGCGGAAAGCGCAATGCCGTCAAAACGTTCGGTCAGTTCGGCTATGGCGGCAAAGCCCTGCGCGCGCACCCGCGCCAATATCGCCGCCAC
This sequence comes from uncultured Sandaracinobacter sp., assembly GCA_964537365.1. Lineage (GTDB taxonomy): Bacteria > Pseudomonadota > Alphaproteobacteria > Sphingomonadales > Sphingomonadaceae > Sandaracinobacteroides. The sequence goes on along the minus strand of CAZIAA010000088.1, from coordinate 2,202 downwards.
CTGCGCCGACACGTCTTCGCCGCCTTCGCGCGTATCCGCCACCAGCGCTGCGAAGCGCGCGGCGAAATCCGCAGCCGAGGATCGCAGCCGAATCATCGCATGTTATCCGCTTCGGCGGCGCGCAGGGCACGGAACGCCTCCACCAGCCGCCCCACTTCCGGCATGGTCTTGAACGCCGCCCGGTTGACGATCAGCCGCGAGGTCACATTCAGAATCGTCTCGCGCTCGATCAGGCCGTTTTCCTTCAGGGTCTGACCGGTCGACACCAGATCGACGATGCGCGGCGCCAGCCCCAGCGATGGCGCCAGTTCCATGGCGCCATTCAGCTTGATGCATTCCGCCTGCACCCCGCGCGCGGCATAATATTGCGCCGACAGATTGGGGTATTTGGTGGCGACGCGCACATGGCTTTCGCGCCCTGCCGGTGGTGTTCCCGGCAGTTCGGCAACGGCCAGGTGGCAATGGCCGATGTCGAGATCGACCGGTGAATAGAGTTCGGTGTAACCGAATTCCGCCAGCACGTCATTGCCGACGATTCCCAGTTGCGCCGCGCCAAAGGCGACAAATGTCGCAACATCGAAACTGCGCACGCGGATGACCGACAGTTGCGCATGGTTGGTGGCGAAATGCAGCGCCCGGCTGCTGCCATCATACAGCGCTGCTTCCGGTTCAATGCCGGCCGCCTGCAACAGCGGCAGCGCTTCTTTCAGGATGCGCCCCTTGGGCAGCGCAAACACCAGTTTTTCCGCATCATTCGCCATATCGGCGGCGCTATGCACCGAGACGGGGCTTGCCGCAACCGTCGTGCACGCTTATAGGAGGCATGTTTCCTGACAGCCTGGCTTTCGCGAAACCTGAAACGGCGGCCCTCCGTCCTTTCGGGAAGGCAGGCGGCTTGGCAACGGGAAACAGCCTCTGCACGGGATCGCCGGACCGGACCACCATATCCAGCCGCGTCGCGCCCGGGCAGGACAGATATCCGGAGTGATGGATGACAGCCGCGCAGGATTTGCACCGCCAGCTGGAAGAGCTGATCGAGCCGACCGTGACTGCGGCCGGCTTTGCGCTGGTGCGCGTCCGCCTGCTGGAACGCAATGATCTCACTCTGCAAATCATGGCCGAGGACCCGGCCACCGGCCAGATGACGATCGATCAATGCGCGGCGCTTTCGCACAGCATTTCCGAGCTTCTTGATACCGCCGACCCGATCGAGGAAGGCTATGTTCTCGAAGTGTCGTCGCCGGGAATCGACCGGCCGCTGACCCGGCCGCAGGATTATGCCCGCTGGGCCGGGCATCTGGCCAGGATTTCCCTGCACGAAGCGATTCCAGCGGGCGAACGCAAACGGCGGCGGTTTCGCGGCCAGTTGCTCGGGATCGAAGGCGATAAAGTGCGACTGCGGCTGGACGATGCCGGCGACATTGCGCTTGCCCTCTCCGACATTGCCGAGGCAAAATTGCTGCTGACGGATCGGCTCATCGCGGAAACCGCGCCGCAGTCAGCGGACGCCCCGGCGGATGACGACAGCAGCATCGGCAAACTGACAAACTGATGAAGGCGAACTGATGAACTCGATAACGGCAAACAAGGCTGAACTGATTGCGATCGCCGATTCCGTCGCGCGGGAAAAGTCGATCGACCGCATGATCGTGATCGAAGCCATGGAAGAAGCCATCCAGCGCGCGGCGCGGGCCCGTTATGGCGCGGAAAACGATATCCGCGCCAAGATCGACCCGCGTTCCGGCGACCTCAGCCTGTGGCGGGTGCTGGAAGTGGTCGAGGAGCCGGAAGATATCTTCAAGCAGATCGGTCTGGTCGATGCCCGCCAGCGTCAGGCCGATGCCGCCATTGGCGATTTCATCGTCGATCCGCTGCCGCCCATCGAATTCGGCCGCATTGCCGCGCAGGGCGCCAAGCAGATCATCATTTCCAAGGTTCGCGATGCCGAACGCGAACGCCAGTACAACGAATACAAGGACCGCCAGGGCGAAATCATCACGGGTGTCGTCAAGCGGGTCGAATTCGGCCATATCGTCGTCGACCTCGGCCGCGCCGAAGGAGTCATCCGCCGCGACCAGCAGATCCCGCGCGAAGTGCTGCGGGTGGGCGACCGGGTGCGCAGCCTGATCACCTTGGTGCGCCGGGAAAATCGCGGCTCGCAGATATTTCTGTCGCGCGCGCATCCGGAATTCATGAAGAAGC
>CAZIAA010000087.1:0-6806 GCA_964537365.1 uncultured Sandaracinobacter sp. | reverse complement strand
CGGACCCACAACAGAAGGTCTTGAAATCACGGCCGCACTGATGCAATGGGCCGTTGCTTATTCCTTCCGTAAAACGGACAGGACTAGGGGCGTCAGGAATAGGGCTTGCAGTCATACGGGTCTTTGCCCCGAGGCCTGAGACAACTGGGCGATTTTGCCCTTTTATGGAGACTTCGATGAATAAGATCTTTACGCTTGCTGCTGTTGCGAGTGTTGCGCTGGCCACCGCCGCCTGCGGTCAGAAGCAGGCCGAAAATGTCGATGCTGCTGATGTCGAAGCACCGGCCGGCGAATATGGCGACACCACGGTCGATGCCGGCGCCTATGGCAATGACACGGCTGCACAGGATGCGGCTGCTGATGCCCAGGATGCGGCTGCCGACGCTCAAACCGCTGCTGACGAAGCTGCCGCAGCAGCTGACCAAAGCGCATCGAGCGCTGTCGACAAGGCTTCGGAAGCCGTGAACAAGGGTGCCGACGCCGTCAGCAAGGCAGCCGATGCCACCAAGAACGCTGCGGACGCACTCAAGCAATAAGTCTGCTTTTCGCAAGCGCAAACTTGCAAAAACGGGGGCCGCGAATCTCCGGATTCGCGGCCCCCGCTCTTTTCTGTCGGATTGACTTCCCCTCGGACCTGCTTCTGTTCTCAGGCAGCGGGAATCATCTCCGGCATCCCGCCTTCGGCCTGCATCCGGAGGAACTCTTTCGCAGCGGCAATCTGCTGGTCCAGCATCGGCACCCATGGTGCATCCGCCGCGCTGCGGGCCCGCAGCGCTTCCCAGGTCTTCAGCGCCTGCTCGACATTGCCGGCCTGCATCCAGGCCAGACCCAGAAAATAGTCCGGCGCCGGATGCTCGGGCGCCAGCCGGCTGGCGCGATCGAAGGCCAACCTGGCCGCAGGCACGACTTCGCCCTGGGCATGGGCAACGAGCGCAATGCCCAGCTGCACCCAGAGATCGGCATTGCCGGGAATGGCCCTGAGTGCCGTCTGCATGGCTTCCACCGAGGTTTCCGTGCGATTGGCACGAATCAGAGCATCGGAAAGCGTCAGCCAGGCACGCACATCGCCGAAATGCTCAAGTAACTCCCTGGATGCCTTTTCGGCTGCTGGCGTCAGATCCGGGTTGATGGCCGTTTTCCGGGTGACCGCCGACGGCAATTTCGGATGCCCGGTAACGGCATATCCGGCAACGCCGCAGACGAGCGCCGCCGAAAGCATCAGAATCGCCCGCCATTTCATTTGCGCACCCTTCGCCACATCACGATTCCGCCCAGAGCCAGAAACAGCAGCGGCGCCAGCCATAGCAACAGCGTGTCCGCCCGCGCCGGCGGCACATAGCTCACCCAGTCGCCATAGCGTTCGATGAAAAAGCGCCGCACTTCCTCGGCGGAATCGCCCGCGGCAATCCGCTCGCGCACAATGCTGCGCATGGCCTGAGCCTGATTGGCGTGCGACTCGGCAATGGACTGGTCCTGACAGGTGATGCAGCGCAGCTGCAGCATCACTTCATGGGCTTTTGCTTCCAGCGCCGGATCGCTCAGGGCCACTTCCGGCGGCGGCGGCGGCTCCGCCAGGGTCGGCACCGCCAGCAGCAGCAACAGCCAGGCCGTCCACAGCGCCTTCATCGCGCCTTCTCCAGCTGTGTTAGAAGCTCGGCGACATTTTCCGACCGGATTTCACCCAGATGCTGATAGCGGATGATGCCGCGGCCATCGACGACATAGGTTTCCGGCACGCCGGATGCGCCAAACGCCACCAGCATCCGGCCCTCCGCATCATTGCCAATCCGGTCATAGGCATCGCCATAGCGGTCGAGAAAATCCTGCATGTCCACCTCTGTGTCCCGCACAGCAATGCCCTGGATCGTCGCGCCCCTGGCCTTCAGCACTGCCAGTTGCGGTGCCTCAACGATGCAGGGCAGACACCAGCTGGCATAAAGATTGACCAGCACGGGTTCGCCGCGGGCAAGATCGGCAGAAGCAAGACCAGGCCGGTCGCCATAGCCGGCAAGGGTGAATTCCGGCACTGGCTTGCCGATCATATGGCTGCGCACGATCACTTCCGGCGACTTGCCGAGATTACCCGCCATGACAAACAGCAGCACGATAAAAGCCGCCAGCGGCAACAGCCAGATGATCCGCCGCCAGAACCCGCTCATGTCGCCGGCAATTCCTGCCCGGGCGCGCGCAACCGCGCCGTCTGCTGTCGCCAGCGCCAGGGGGCAAATGCCCGCGCCCGTCCACCCAGCGCCACCAGCCCGCCAAATGCCATCAGCAACCCGCCCCACCAGATCAGCCGCACCAGCGGCTTGGTCCAGAAATGGATCTGCCAGCGGCCATTGCCATCCGGGCGGCCAATGACGGCATAAAGTTCCCCACCCCACCAGCCGGCGCGGCCGGATTCAGTGGTTTCATCGGAAGGGGCAATGAAGCGCCGCGATTGCGGATGCAGGGTGGCGACATGGCGGTCGCCCCGGGCAACGCCGATGGTTGCTTCCACCGCGGTCCAGTTCGGCCCCGCCACTGGCCGCACATCGACCAGTTCCGCCCGCCACGCCCCCAGCGTGATATTGTCCCCGGCGCGCAAGGCCACCAGCGCTTCCTGCTGAAAAGCGCTGGAGGCCGTCATGCCGATGATGGCGACGGCAACACCCAGATGCGCCAGCGCCATGCCGGCAATCGCCATCGTCACGCTTTTGCGCAACAGCATCAGCAGGCTGGCCAGCGCCAGCCAGCCAGCAGCGGCAAAGGCCAGCAGCACGATCACGCCGCGGGCGCCAAATGGCCAGATCGCCAGCAGCAGAAACACCAGCGCGGCGATGCCCGCCGGCAATAGCCGCGCCGGCAGCCGGCGCATATGGCTGCGCCCCCAGCCCAGAAACGGCCCCACCCCCATCAGCACCGCCATGGCCAGCGCCAGCGGCACCGCCGTGCGGTTGAAATAGGGCGGGCCGACGGAAATCTGCGCGCCGGTCACGGCTTCCAACAGCATGGGATAGAGCGTGCCGACAAAGACCACGCCCAATATGGCGGAAATCATCAGATTATTCGCCACCAGCGCGGATTCGCGGCTGAACAGAGTGAATTGCCGCCCTTCCGCGATGCGGCCGGCAGCCAGCGCGAAAATGGCGAATGCCCCGCCGATATAGAGCGCCATCAGCACCATCAGGAAAATGCCCCGGGTCGGGTCAACGGCAAAGGCATGCACGGATGTGATGACTCCGGAACGAACGATGAATGTGCCGATGATCGACAGCGAAAAGGCCGCCACCGCCAGAAACAGCGTCCAGGCGCGCAAGGCATCGCGCTTCATCACCACCAGAATCGAATGGAACAGCGCCGTCCCCGCCAGCCAGGGCATCAGCGAGGCGTTTTCGACCGGATCCCAGAACCACCAGCCACCCCAGCCCAGTTCGTAATAGGCCCAGTAACTGCCCATGGTGATTCCCAAAGTCAGGAAGATCCACGCCCCCACCACCCAGGGGCGAATGGCGCGCGCCCAGTCCGGGCCGATGCGGTTTTCCAGCATGCCGGCGACGGCAAAGGCAAAGGCAATCGAAAAGCCGACATAGCCGGCATAAAGCAGCGGTGGATGCACGGCGAGGCCCATATCCTGCAACAGGGGATTCATCCCCTGCCCTTCGGTCGGCGCCGGCGCCAGCCGGGCAAAAGGGTTGGAAGTGAACAGCAGAAAGGCAAAAAAGCCCAGCACCACAAAACCCTGCACGGAAAGCACGCGGTTGCGGAAGCGTTCGCCCAAGGCGTTGCGTGTCACTGCCACCAGCAAGCCACAGACCGCCATCACCAGCACCCACAGCAACAACGAGCCTTCGTGATTCGACCACACTCCGGTGTATTTGTAGATCAGCGGCTTCATGCTGTGGCTGTTGGTAAACACCAGCTTGACGGAAAAATCCGACACCACAAACGCCCAGGTCAGTGCCGCGAAAGCGAGAATGACCAGCACCCCTTGCGCCACCGCGCAGGGCACCGCCAGCCGCATCAGCCCGGAATCATTGCGCCAGAACCCGATCGACACGCCAAAGGATTGCGCAATGGCGGCCGCGAACGCCAGCCACAGACAGAAATGTCCCAGTTCCGGAATCATGCGCCGGCCGCCGCACGGGTCTTCAGTTCCTCATGCGTCCGCTCCAGCGCTTTCGCCACTTCCGGCGGCACGTAATTCTCATCATGCTTGGCCAGAAGCTGTTCGGCGTGAAACACCCCGCCGGCATCCAGACTGCCGGTCGCAATCACACCCTGCCCTTCACGGAACAGGTCCGGCACCAGACCGCGATAGCTCACTTCCGTTTCCGCCTGATTGTCGGTGACGGTGAAATCGAGCGTCACGCCATCTTCCAGATGCCGCAGCGACCCCGGCTTCACCAGCCCGCCCAGACGGAATGTGGTGCCGGGCGCCGGGCGTTCGCTGAGCAGATCGGTCGGGGCATGGAAATAGGCAGCGGTATCGCGCAGGGCGAAAACCGCAATGATGCCGGCAATGGCAATCGCCGCGAGCGCGACAATCGCCAGCAGCAGCCGCTGCTTCTTGCGCTGGCGAACAGCGGGGGCAAAGGACGAATTCGCCATCAACGCTCCTCCTGCAAGGTCTTTTCCAGCCGGCGCAAACGGCCAAGCGACAGCAGCAGCATACCGGCCAACAGCACGACAGTGACGGCATAGGCCGCAACGAGATAGGGCATCCAGGGCATGGTCATGGCAGTTCCGGCTTTCTCGGCGGTTCCGGCATTTGGGGCAATTGCAGGATCATGGCGGCTTCCGTCTTCAACCGGCGCGGGCGGCGCGACGGCGCGCCCGGCCCTCGATGCGCTGCTCTGCAATCAGAATCCGCATGCGGATGATCACCAGCGCTGCAAACAGCAGCAGAAATCCGACCGCAGAAATCAGCAATGGTATCAACATATCCGGGTGGATGGAACTGCCGGACAGGCGAATGGATGCCGGCTGGTGCAGGGTATTCCACCATTCGACACTGAATTTGATGATTGGCAGGTTGATGGTGCCGACGATCGCCAGATAGCCGCCCATCTTCAACCCGCGCCGCCGGTCATCATGCAGATGCACCAGCGCAATCACGCCGAGATACAACAGAAACAGCACCAGCATGGACGTGAGCCGGCCGTCCCACACCCACCAGGTGCCCCAGGTCGGCCGCCCCCAGATCGACCCCGTCAGCAGGCATACCAACGCATAGACCGCCCCGACGGGCGCCACCGCCTGCACGGCATGATCCGCCAGCGGATGCTGCCAGACCCGCGCTGCAATCGCCGACAGCGCCATACCGAGATAGCCGCCGAGCGCCAGCCAGGCCGCGGGCACATGCAGATACATCACCCGCACCATTTCGCCCTGCAGATAATCGGGCGGCGCCACGAACAGCCCCAGCCCCAGCCCGAGTGCCAGAAACAGCCCGGCCAACAGCAGCAGCCAGGGCGTCAGAACGGCCGCAAGGCGCTGAAAGCGCAACGGGTTTGCAAGCGCATGGATCCGTGAAGCAACCATAACTGCGACGCGCCCTAGCACGGCTCTGGCAAGCGTAACAGCCCCACGGTTGCCGCACCCCGTTTTTCCGCTGCCACCAGCGTCCGCCGCCCTTGCGCGACAGCGCCGCCCCTATTTGCGCGCCGGGTCAGCCGCACTGTCTTTATTTGCGCGCGGGGTCAGCCGCGCGACGCCCTGAGTGCCGCCCCGGCGGCAAAGGGCGCCAGCGCCGCCAGCAGCAGCGCTGCTGCAACCGTCAATCCGAATGCGCCGGCTTGCGTCGGCTGGCTGCCGAACAGCAGCAACGGAATCGCCAGCGGCAGCACCAGCAGCGCCACCAGCCCGCCGCCGCCATGCGCACCCAGGGTCACGGCGGCGGCAATGATCCCCAGCGCCGACAACCCGATTGCCCCGGCTGCCAGCGCCGGCAGCAGCAGGGCCATCACTGGCCATTGCAGACCCAGCAGCACTGCCACCACTGGTGTCGCCACCAGCATCGGCAGGCCGAAACCAGCCGCCAATGCCAGCATGCGGGCAAATGCCAATGTTTCCGCGGCAATGCCCCGCACCAGCAACTGGTCCAATGTGCCATCGGCTTCATCCTGCGCGAATAATGTCGCAACCGGCATCAGGCTGGCGAGCAGCGCCCCCGTCCACAAGATCCCCGGCGCCAGTCGCGCCAGCAAGGACGGCTCCGGGCCGATGGCAAATGGCAGCAACAGCGCCACCAGCAGAAAAAACGCCAGCGGCATCAGCCATTCGCCGGGGCGACCAGCCATCAGGGCAAAATCGCGCCGTATCAGGCGCCAGATCAGAATCACTTGCGAAACAGCTTGTCGGCCTCGGACCGGAACGCCGCTGCCGAATCGCGCTTGGCAATGCTGCGGGCGATTTCCGCCTGCAGCATCTCAATGCGCAGGGATAATTCATCCACGCTGAGCGAATCGAGATCCTCGCGGCTCAGCAGGGCCAGCGGGCTTTGCGGGCGTTTCGACAACAGGTCATCGGGATCCATGGCCGGGCCTTTTCATAAACGGTTGTGAAAGCCTTGCACTTTTGGCTCGGGCACAGCAACAATCAAGACCATGACAACCCCCGATCCGTTGCCGGCTCTGATGCATGCCGTTGATCCGCCTGCCCCCGGCGGCCCGGAAGTCCTGCAATTGCGGCAATTGCCCGTGCCCCGGCCTGGCCGCAGCGAAGTTCTCATCCATGTGCATGCCGCCGGAGTCAACCGCCCGGACGTGTTGCAGCGCATGGGGCATTATCCAGTGCCGCCGGGCGCACCGACGACGCTTGGCCTT
>CAZIAA010000086.1:0-6844 GCA_964537365.1 uncultured Sandaracinobacter sp. | reverse complement strand
ACCGGCGTGCAAGGATTTGCAGTCCTCTGCGTAACCACTCCGCCATCGGGCCGCGAAGCATCAAAGCCGTGCGCCGTCTAGCAGCGGCGCGCTGCCATGCCTAGCCCCTCTTGCGCTTCGCCTGCTGTTTTCGCAATGGCGTGCAGGCGCTGCGTGGCAGGGTTGCGCCTGCAAGGTTGCAACGGCTGCCAGAGGCTCTAAAGCGGGCGCTGTCCGCGAAAAATTCACGACCATGTAATTGCCATTCTGCGCTCGGGCACCGACCCGGCAGAGACTGAAGTGAAGGAACCGTCCATGACTGCAATCATCGACCTCGTCGCCCGGGAGATTCTCGACAGCCGCGGCAATCCGACCATCGAAGTCGACTGCATTCTGGAAGATGGCAGCATGGGCCGGGCTGCCGTTCCGTCCGGTGCCTCGACCGGCGTGCATGAAGCGGTCGAAAAGCGCGATGGCGACAAGGCGCGCTATCTCGGCAAGGGCGTATTGCAGGCGGTGGCCGCCGTGCATGGCGATATTTCCGATGCGCTGATCGGGGTTGATGCCGAGGAACAGGAAGACATCGACGCGCAGATGGTGGCGCTCGATGGCACGCCGAACAAGGCGCGCCTCGGTGCCAACGCCATTCTGGGCGTCAGCCTGGCTGTCGCCAAGGCCGCAGCCGAAGCGCGCGGGCTGCCGCTCTATCGCTATGTCGGCGGCACTGCAGCACGGGTTCTGCCGGTGCCGATGATGAACATCATCAATGGCGGTGCGCATGCCGATAACAGCATCGATTTTCAGGAATTCATGATCATGCCGGTCGGCGCCAGCAGCTTTTCCGAAGCGCTGCGCTGGGGCACGGAAGTATTCCATGCGCTGAAGGCCTTGCTGTCAAAGCGCGGCCTGTCCACCGCAGTTGGCGACGAAGGCGGATTCGCGCCCGATCTGGCCGGTGCGGCCGAAGGGTTGGATGTCATCTTGCAGGCGATTGACGCTGCTGGTTTTCGCGCCGGCGAAGACGTCATGCTGGCATTGGATTGCGCCGCCAGCGAATTTTACCGCGATGGCCGCTATCACATGGAAGGCGAGGGCAAAACCTTGGATGGCGATGGCATGGCGGAATTTCTTGCCGATCTGGCATCGCGCTATCCAGTGATTTCGATCGAGGACGGCATGGCCGAGGACGACTGGGCTGGCTGGAAAGCGCTGACCGACCGGATTGGTGGCAAGGTGCAGCTGGTCGGCGATGACCTGTTCGTCACCAACAGCCAGCGGCTGGCGCAGGGGATCGAGCAGGGTGTTGCCAATTCGATTCTGGTCAAGGTCAATCAGATTGGCACATTGTCGGAAACGCTGGCGGCAGTGAATATGGCGCATCGTTCGCGCTATACCGCCGTCATGAGCCACCGTTCCGGCGAAACCGAGGATGCGACCATTGCCGATCTGGCGGTGGCCACCAATTGCGGTCAGATCAAGACCGGTTCCCTGTCGCGTTCGGACCGGCTGGCGAAATACAACCAGTTGCTGCGCATCGAAGCCGAGCTGGGCGATGTTGCAGTCTATGCCGGCCGCAGCATCCTGCGCCACTGAGACCTGCGCCCGACGGGAATAGCATCCGGATTGGCGCGGGAAACACCCGCCCATGCGGATGCTGCTTGCCCAGGCGGCGTTTTCGCGGCATGATTTCGGGCTAGGCCATGCAACACACGGATTTCCTTTCCCTGCTCAAGCGCGCTTCGCTGCCGGCATTGTGCGTTGCAGTCATGCTGTATTTCGGCACGCATGCGCTGTTTGGCCCGTCCGGCTATTTCGCGCTGGATGGAATTCGGCGCGATCATGCCGTTTTGCTGCAGAAAAAGGCCCAGCTGGAAGCCCGACGTGACATGCTGCAGCGCAATATTGCGCTGCTCAATCCCAAGGGCGCCAATCCCGATATGGCCGACGAACTGGTGCGGCGGCATCTGGGTGTGGTGCGGCCGGACGAACTGGTGATCCCGCTGGAGCCACCCGCCGCAAACCGCTAGGAACGCCCGGGCAGGCATGGCTTTGTCAGGCCCGGATCTGCCTTGCCGTGCGGGCTGCCGCCTCGGTCTCGCCTTCGCGCCAGGCAGCTTGCTGTTGAAACTTGCGCTGACACAGCTACACATACGCGAGGTTATCACGCTCCGGGCTACACAAGCCTGCGCCAGGCAGTATAAGATGCAAACCGGGACAGGGAGACCGGGCTGTTCATGCGCCCGCTGCCAGACCCACAGAGTTCGATCAGGAAAGGAAGTAACGCCCATGGCAGGAAAAGCGACCGGCAGAGTGGCGCGCGGCGGCACGGCGGGGCGCCGGAAACCGGCCAGCGCAAGCAGGGCGCAGTCGGGCGGCGGGGCGAGCAGCAGGACAAGCAACAGGGCAGACAGCAAAACCAGCGACCGGACCAGCGATCAGGCGCTGTCGAACATCAGCCGCCACGATGCCAGCGCTGAGGAATATCGCGATTTCTATCGCATGATGCTGCGCATCCGGCGTTTCGAGGAAAAGGCTGGGCAGCTCTATGGCATGGGCCTGATCGGCGGCTTCTGCCACCTCTATATCGGCCAGGAAGCCATTGTCACCGGCATGCAGGCAGCGCTTGTTCCGGGTCAGGATACGGTGGTCACCGGCTATCGCGATCACGGCCATATGCTGGCCTGTGGCATCGACCCCAAGATCATCATGGCGGAACTGACCGGGCGCGCCGCGGGAATCAGCGCCGGCAAGGGCGGTTCCATGCACATGTTCTCGGTCGAGCATGGCTTTTACGGCGGCCATGGCATTGTCGGCGTCCCCGCACCCATTGGCGCCGGCCTCGCCTTTGCCCATAAATACCGCAATGATGGCGGTGTCGCACTGGCCTATTTCGGCGATGGCGCTGCCAATCAGGGGCAGGTCTATGAAGCCTTCAACATGGCCGAATTGTGGAAACTGCCGGTCATTTTCATCATTGAAAACAACCAATACGCCATGGGCACTTCGGTCAATCGCGCATCCGCCGAAGATCAGCTGTTCCGCCGCGGCGAAAGTTTTCGCATCGAAGGCGTGCAGGTGGATGGCATGGATGTGCTGGCCGTGCGCGGCGCTGCCGCCATGGCGCTGGAATGGGCGCGCAGCGGGCGTGGGCCGATCATTCTGGAAATGAAAACCTATCGCTATCGCGGCCATTCCATGTCGGACCCGGCCAAATACCGCTCCAGAGAAGAAGTCCAGTCGGTGCGCAAGGAGCGTGATTGTCTGGATCACGCCAAGCGCGAAATGCTGGAACTGGGCTTTGCCGATGAAGACTGGTTCAAGGAGATCGGCAGGCAGGTGAAGGACGAGATCACCGAAGCTGCGGATTTTGCCGAACAGGCGCCGGAACCGGATCTGGCCGAATTGTATACCGATGTTCTGGTGGGGAGCTACTGAATGGAAATCAAACTGCCCGCCATGTCCCCCACCATGGAAGAGGGGAGCGTCTCCAGCTGGCTGGTCAAGCCCGGCGACCAGGTGGAAGCCGGACAGGTGATTGCCGAAATCGAAACCGACAAGGCGGTCATGGAGCTGGAAGCCGACGAAGACGGCAAGGTCATCAGCCTCGAAGTCGAGGCCGGTCAGGATGGAATCAAGGTCGGCACGGTCATTGCCATCCTGCAACTGGAAGGCGAGGAAATCGCGAAGCCGGCCGGCAAACAGAAGGCGGAATCGGCACCGGCAAAGATCGAGAAGCAATCGGCGCCGGCTGCGCAACCCGCAGAACCAGCCCTCGCGCCCGAGAAAGTCGCACCCGCACCATCCATGATGAGCACGTCGAGCAGCGCCGCGGTTTCCACCCGCAAGCAGACCGTGCGCGAAGCTCTGCGCGACGCCATGGCGGAGGAAATGCGCGACGATGAGAACGTCTTCGTCATCGGCGAGGAAGTCGCCCAGTATCAGGGCGCCTATAAGGTCACACAAGGCTTGCTGGAGGAATTCGGCGACCGGCGCGTGGTCGATACGCCGATCACCGAACATGGCTTCACCGGCCTGGCGGTTGGCGCCGCCATGGCGGGGCTGAAGCCGATCGTCGAATTCATGACCTTCAATTTCGCCATGCAGGCGATCGACCAGATCATCAATTCGGCGGCCAAGACCAACTACATGTCGGGCGGCCAGATGCGCTGTTCGATGGTGTTTCGCGGCCCCAATGGCGCCGCCAGCCGGGTGGGCGCGCAACACAGCCAGAATTATGCATCCTGGTATGCGCATGTGCCGGGGCTGCTGGTGGTGTCGCCCTATGATGCCGCCGATGCCAAGGGCCTGTTGAAAAGCGCAATCCGCTCGCCCGATCCAGTCGTGTTCCTCGAAAATGAGCTGCTTTACGGCCACAGCTTCGAAGTGCCGGAAGGCGATCATCTGGTGCCGATCGGCAAGGCGCGGCTCTATCGTGAAGGCCGGGATGTCACTCTGGTGTCCTATTCCATCGGCGTGCGGGTCGCGCTCGAGGCCGCCGAACAGTTGGCGGCGGAAGGCATCGAATGCGAAGTGCTGGACCTGCGCACGTTGCGGCCGCTCGACGAAGCCGCAATCCTTGAATCGCTGGCCAAAACCAACCGCATGGTCGTCGTCGAGGAAGGCTGGCCGACCTGCAGCATTGCCAGCGAAGTGATCGCCATTGCCATGGAAAAGGGCTTTGACGATCTCGATGCGCCGGTATTGCGCGTGACCGACAAGGATGTGCCGCTGCCCTATGCCGCCAATCTCGAGGCAGCCGCGCTGGTCAATTCGGCCGAAGTCGTCGCGGCGGTTCGTTCAATCACGCAACAGGGGGCATAACGCAATGGCCAGCGACATCACCATGCCGGCACTTTCACCAACGATGGAAGAAGGCACATTGCTGAAATGGCATGTGCAGGCCGGCGACAAGGTCAGCGCTGGGGATGTGATTGCCGAAATCGAAACCGACAAGGCAACCATGGAAGTGGAAGCCATTGACGATGGCCTGGTGACGGAAATCCTGGTTCCGGAGGGCACGGAAAGTGTCAAGGTGAACAGCGTGATCGCCCGCTTCCAGAGCGACGATGAGGATGCCGGCGACAGCGCAAAAACACCCGCGAAGGCCGAGGCGGCAGCAAAACCGCCGGCCGCAGAATCGGACAACAGGCAGAGCCGGCAGGGCCGGATGGAATCCGAACGCGTAACCGAAAAGGACAGCGCCGCTGGAAATGACGCGGCCAAAGCCGAGCCCCCCGCCAGGCCCGCGTCTGCGGCAAAAGCGGAAGGCAGCCCGGCGCGGACCGCGGCCAGCCCGCTCGCCCGGCGGCTGGCGCGGGAATTGGGGGTGGACCTGGATCAGGTCACCGGCACCGGCCCGCGCGGGCGTATCGTCAAGGCCGATATCGAAGCAGCCGTGGCGGCAGGCGAGGGCAAGCCGGCGCCGGCACAGCCAGCCGGGAAGGGCGAGGATGCCGCCCCGGCGCGCGCCGCGCCAGAACCAGCGGTATCGGCCAGCAGCGCCAGCGAAGCGGCCGCCAGCCCCGGTGCCCCGCCTTATGAAAGCATCCGGCTTTCCGCCATGCGCAAGACCATTGCCCGCCGGCTCACACAGTCGAAACAGGAAGTCCCGCATTATTATCTGACCGTCGATGTCCGGCTCGACAAGCTTCTGGAACTGCGCGGCAAATTGAACCGGGCGCTGGAATCGCAACGGCTGCGGCTGTCGGTCAATGATTTGCTGATCAAGGCGCTGGCGCTGGCGCTGATCCGCGTGCCCGAAGCCAATGTCAGCTATATGGGCGACCATATGCGGCAATTTTCCCGCGCCGATATTTCCGTGGCCGTCGCCATTCCCGGCGGCCTGATCACCCCCGTCATCCGCAACGCCGACAGCAAGCGCCTGAGCCAGATTTCCGCCGACATGCGCGACCTTGGCGGGCGCGCCAAGGACGGCAGGTTGAAGCCTGAGGAATATAGCAACGGCACTGCCAGCATTTCCAATCTGGGCATGTTCGGAATCCGCGAATTCAGCGCCGTCATCAACCCGCCCGAAGGGCTGATTCTGGCGGTGGGTGCCGCGGAAAAACGCGCTATCGTCGTCGATGACGAAATTCAGATCGCAACCGTCATGAGCGCGACCGGAAGCTTCGACCATCGCGCCATCGATGGCGCGGTTGGCGCCAAATTTCTCAGCGCGTTCAAGGAACTGGTGGAAAATCCGATCGCCATGCTGGCCTGACCGAATGGGCGGCATTCTCATCGCAATTCCCCCGGCGCTGCAACAGGAATCATCAAGACCATGAGCGAACAGTTCGACCTCGTCATCATCGGCTCCGGCCCGGGCGGCTATGTCGCGGCCATTCGCGCGGCCCAGCTTGGCCAGAAGGTCGCCATCGTCGAGCGCGAGAAACTGGGTGGAATCTGTCTCAACTGGGGCTGCATTCCAACCAAGGCACTGCTGCGTTCCGCCGAAATCAAGCATTACATGGATAATGCAGCATCTTTTGGCCTGAGCGCCGGCTCGGTCGGATTCGATCTCGGCCAGATCACCGACCGCAGCCGCAAGGTCGCGGCGCAACTGAATGCCGGGGTCAAGGGGCTGCTGAAAAAGAACAAGGTCACAGTGGTCGAAGGCGAAGCCCGGCTGGAATCGGCAACCATGGTGCGGGTCGGCGAACGCCAATTGGCGGGCCGCAACATCATTGTGGCAACAGGCGCGCGGGCGCGGGAATTGCCGCATCTGAAAGCCGATGGCGAGCGGGTGTGGACCTATCGCCACGCGTTGGTGCCGTCCACACTGCCGACCAAATTGCTGGTCATCGGCTCCGGCGCCATCGGCATCGAATTCGCCAGCTTTTATAATGACATGGGCGCCGAAGTGACC
>CAZIAA010000085.1:2132-6865 GCA_964537365.1 uncultured Sandaracinobacter sp. | reverse complement strand
AACACGCCGAACGCGCCCGAACCTTTGGCATGGGGCTGACGCTCGGGCACTTTTTCGCGGTTGAAATGCGCCATCTGCTCCAGGAAATGCACATCGTGCAACAGGATCGGTCCGTCGGGGCCGATGGTCAGCGAATTGCGATCGCTCGGCGCCGGCGCGCCAGTGCTCATCGTCGAACCATTTTGCGTCTTGTTCTGGGTCATGGCATCCTCTCCTCGTCTGCCGGGTTGCAGCGCATGTTTACAGGCGCATCAATATAAACGTCTCGTGACGATGTTTCGACGGTAAACTGTTTTTTGTGGAAAGCCAGCCGGGCCGCATATATCAGGCCGTACATTCCTGTATCGTTCGGATAATGTTGCCCGGACAAGCATGGCGGCGCCTGTCTTTGCGAAGATTTCGGACCTAAACCTCCCAGACCGTCAGTTCCTCGGACAGAAAAATGGGTGAGTGGGGCAGATCAATGAAATTTCTTTCATCCGCCAGCAGTTCCGCCCCCGCCCGCCGGCCTGCCGGCGTCGATGCCGCCGCGGCCAGTGCCGCCATATCCGTCCACCAGAGCATCGCCACACCGTCGTAATCCTCGCCGGCGGATTCACGCATCACTGCGAGATCGAGCGTGCCGGCATCGCTGATGGTGTGCGCCTGCACATAACGCTGGATTCCCAATACTTCGGCATGCGACCTGACCAGCGCGGCATGATGATGGCGCCAATAGTCCTGGAACGCCTGCCGGCTGAGCGAGGGCAGACGCCGCAGACAAAAGGTGATCTTGATCATCGGCGACCCTCCCATCGACCTCCCCATCGACAAATTTGTGCGGGCACCCGCCCCGTGCCTGTATCCTGCATTCTGCCTGTGCCATCCTGCGGTTGCAAGGCCAGGCCAGGGCAGAATGGTTGCCGGCCATTACCCATAATGAACCGGTCTCCCGGCAATCGGGTCCGTTTTCTATTGCATCGGCCTTTACTTCCGGAACCAGTTTCGCAAGTCAGTCCGGCATGGAACGCGCCTTCTGGCCCATTTTTGCCGGCTTGCTCGGCCTTGCCGCCGGTTCTTTTCTGTCCACGGCCACGCTGCGCTGGCCGCGGGGGGAAACCCTGTCCGGCCGGTCGCATTGCGATGGCTGCGGCCGGCGGCTGCGCGCAACGGAACTGATGCCCCTGCTATCCTGGTGTCTGGCTTCGGGGCGGTGTCGCCATTGCCATGCCGCGATTGATCCACGCCACCCGTTGCTGGAACTGGCGGGTGCGGCGGTCGGCGTGCTCGCCCTGCTGGCGGTGCCCGGGCCTGCGGGCTTTGCCGGCGCGCTGTTCGGCTGGATGCTGCTGCCGCTGATTATTCTCGATGTCGATCATTACTGGCTGCCGGACCGGCTGACCGTGCCGCTGCTGGCGCTGGGGCTGCTGCTCGGTCCGGGCGACTGGCCGATACGTCTTGCCGGCGCTGGACTGGGCGGCGGGCTGCTGTGGCTGCTGGCATGGGGATACCGGCGCTTGCGCGGCACCGATGGCCTGGGGCTGGGGGATGTCAAGCTGGTGGCTGCGCTTGGCGCCTGGCTCGGCCCCTGGATGCTCGGACCATTGCTGACCATCGCGGCCGCGCTCGGGCTGCTGATTGCCGCCGCCACGGCCCGCCGCCAGCCAGTCACGGACAAGCGCATTCCCTTTGGCGCCTGCCTCGCCTGCACGGCCTTTCCGTTATGGCTGTTTCTGGCTACTGCGGGCGGCATCTGAAATGAAGCGCTTGAACCGCCCGAGCCTCCTCTCTATCGGAAACCCGCATTTGCCTGGGCGAATGCGCCTTCCGGGCGCCCATCCAACCTGCTTTCATAGCGGGGGGACAGCATGATGAATGGACAACCGTCAATGGCCAGAGTTCCACCCGATCCGATGCCGCCATGCTGAGCCGCGGCCTGCATGGCGGGCATCTGCTGCTGCTGGCACTGGCCTGTCTTGCCGCCGTGCTTGCCGTACGGGCGTGGAAAATCATGACTGCACCGCCGCCACAGCCGCCGGCGCTGGCGGCCCCGGCCATGACCGATCTGGCAGTGCTGGCCAACAGCGATCCGTTCTTTCCGGCCTCTGCCAATACCACTGCGCCAGTGACCACGCTGGCGCTCAGTCTGCATGGCGTGCGCGCCGATGCCGCAACCGGCCGGGGCAGCGCCTTCATTGCCGCTGCGGATGGCGAACAAAAAGTTTATACCGTCGGCGACAAGCTGGCGGAAGGGGTGAAGCTCATGGCCATTGCCAGCGATCATGTCATCATCGAACGGAACGGTATACGGGAATCGCTGTGGCTGGATGCCGGCGACGCCGTTTCTGTGCAGCGTTTCGACCCCGGTGCAGCGACCCAGTCAGCACCACCGCCCGATTCCACCCCCGATTCCGCTATTGCCGATACCGGCGGCCTGCCGGAGACGGACGCCCCCGATGAAACGGACGTGATTGGCGGCAGCGCCGTCATGGCCGCCGTTCCGGCAGGCGGCCAATGACCCGGGTGCAACGCCCCATCGCCCGCTTGCTGCTGGCGCCGGCGGTGCTGGCACCCGCCATGCTGGCGCTGGCCATCGCGACCCCGGCCGCACCGGCCGCGGCACAGACGATGGTCAATTTGCGCGATGCCGATATCCGCGCCCTCATCGACGATGTCGCGCGCCTGACCGGCGCCAGCTTCGTCATCGATCCGCGCGTCGAAGGCCGGGTCTCCGTGGTGTCGGATCGACCGCTCAGCCGGGCGCAATATTTCGAGCTGTTTCTGGCCACGCTGCAGGCCAATGGCTTTACGGCCGTGCCGATCGGTCAGGGGCAGTATCGGGTTCAGCCCGCCGAAGCCGGCGCCGGCGCGCGTGGCGGCCGCTTTGCAACGGCGGTCATTCCGCTCAACAACACCGACGCGCAATCGGCCGTCGATTCGCTCCGGGCCGTGCTCAGCCGCAGCGGCACCGCCACCGCCAATCGCGCCGGCAATGCCGTCATCATTGCCGATTTCGCCGACAATATCGCCCGCGCGCGCCAGGTTCTGGCGGAAATCGACCGCGACCGATCGGTGTCCGAAGTCGTCGCGCTGAAAAATTCCGGCGCCCGCGACATGGCGGAATCGCTGCAGGCGCTGGTGCGCCAGCCCGGCGAATCCGGCGCCGGGCTGCGGCAATTGTCCATCGTGCCCATTGATGCGTCCAATGCCGTCGCCATCCGCGGCGACGCTGAACGCGTGCGCCGCATTGCCGGCCTGGCACGCGACCTCGATGCCAAGGCCGCCGGCGGCTCGGAATCGCGCGTGGTCTTCCTGCAGAACGCCGATGCCGCCGCCATCATGCCGGTGTTGCAGCAACTGGTCGGGCAGGCGCCAACGACGACGAGCGCAGCCGGCAGCGGGCCTTCATTCGCCGGCACCCCCTTTGGTCGCCGCTCTGGCGACGGCGACAATAGTTCGGCATCCGCTGGCAGCGCCGCCGGCATCAATGAATCGAATGTTGGCGTTGCCATGGGCGAACGGCCGAAAAAGGCCATTATCGCCCGTTATGAAGGCGCCAATGCGCTGGTGATCGCGGCACCGCCGGAAACCCAGCGCGAACTGGGCGAAATCATCCGCCAGCTGGATACCCGCCGTGCCCAGGTGCAGGTGGAAGCAATCATCGTCGAGATTTCCGATTCCGCCGCCCGTGAACTGGGCGTGCAGTTCATGCTGTCCGGGCGCGGCGGCACGGTGCCGCTGATGTCCAGCAATTTCTCCAATGCGGCACCCAATCTGATGGCCATCACTGGCGCCATCGCCGCCGAAAAGGGCCTGATCACCGACAGCGAAACCGCCAGCCGCTTTCGCAGTGCCGCGGTCGATTCGCTGATTGGCACCACTGGCCTCACCACCGGGCTCAGCCATATCGGCTCGGATGTGATGTTCGGCTTTGTCGCCAATGCCGTGCGCAATGACAGCAATTCCAACGTGCTGTCGACACCATCGCTGTTGACCCTCGACAATCAGCCGGCGCGCATTCTGGTCGGGCAGGAAATCCCGGTGACGACCGGCGAGGCGCTGGGCAATAACCTCGACAACAGCTTCCGCACCGTCGAACGTCAGGATGTCGGCATCCAGTTGTCGGTGAAGCCGCAGATCAATGCCGGCGGCACGGTGACGCTTGCCATCAAGCAGATCGTGTCCTCGATCGCTTCCACCATCGATTCGCGCGAATTCGTGCTGAACAAGCGCGAACTGGAAACCTCGGTCACGGTGGGCGACGGGCAGATTCTGGCGCTGGGCGGTCTGCTCGAAGACAAGGAAATGGAATCGCTGCAGAAAATACCGCTGCTGGGGGATATTCCAGTGCTCGGCAATCTCTTTCGTTCGACTTCGAAGGGGCGCGACAAAACCAATCTGATGATCTTCATCCGCCCGACCGTGGTGCGCAGCGCCGCCAATGCCGATGATATCACCGCCAATCGCTGGAACTCGGTGCGGGAAATGCAGAACAATCGCTCCGGCTTTTCCAGCCTTGACGCACTGGCGCTCGATTACCTGCGCACGTCGCCGCCCGTCCCGCTCAGCCCCGCCGCCAATGCCGCGCCGGCCCCCGCCGTGCAGCCAGTGCCTCCGGGCCAGCCATGACCGACCCGGCGCCGGCCAGCCCGGACCCACCCGCGCCGCGCATGCCCGGTCTGGCGGACGCCACTGTCGTCACGGGGATGCCGCGCATGCGGGCGCTGCTGCCTTATGTCTTTGCCCGCAGCCAT
>CAZIAA010000085.1:0-2032 GCA_964537365.1 uncultured Sandaracinobacter sp. | reverse complement strand
CACGGGGATGCCGCGCATGCGGGCGCTGCTGCCTTATGTCTTTGCCCGCAGCCATGGCGTGCTGCTCATTCCGGACAGCCAGCGCCTCGCCATCCGTGCCGGCGCGCCGACCAGCGCCGTTCTGGAAGCGCGGCGCTTCGCTGGCGTTGCCGTGCAACCGGAATCCTGCACCACCGAAGCATTCGACCGGCTGCTGTCCGAAGTCTATGCCCTGGACGGCCTGTCGGCGGCGGCCGAAGCTGCGGCCCAGTCCAATCTGTCGGCGCTGGTACGCGAAAGCGCCGACCTGCTCGACGACAGCGATTCCGCCCCTGTCATCCGGCTCATCAACGCATTGTTCCAGCAAGCCATCGAACAGGGCGTATCGGACATCCATCTGGAGCCGGCCGCCGATGTGGAACAGGCGGATGCGCCGCATGGCACCTGTGTGCGCTTCCGCCGTGACGGCGTGATGGAGGAAGTGCTGCGGTTGCCAGCGCAGGTCGCGCCCATGCTGGTCAGCCGGGTGAAGGTGATGGCGCGTCTCGACATTGCCGAAAAACGCCTGCCGCAGGATGGCCGTATTTCGCTCATGCTCGGCCGCCATGCGCTGGACGTGCGCGTGTCCACGCTGCCGGCGCGCGGCGGTGAACGTGTCGTCATGCGCATCCTCGATCAGGCGGCGGTGGCGCTGGAACTGTCGCAATTGGGGCTGGACGCCGCGACACATGCAGCGCTGCGCGACGCGCTGGCGGCGCCCAATGGAATCATTCTGGTGACGGGGCCAACGGGCGCCGGCAAGACCACCACGCTTTATGCCGCGTTGCGGTTGCTGAATGATGGCCGCCGCAACATCCTCACTATCGAAGACCCGGTCGAATATGCCGTGCCCGGCGTCGGCCAGACCCAGGTCGACACCCGCGTCGGGCTGACCTTTGCCCAGGGCCTGCGGGCGATATTGCGACAGGATCCGGACGTGGTGATGGTGGGGGAAATCCGCGATCGGGAAACTGCGGAAGTCGCCGTGCAGGCGGCATTGACCGGGCATCTGGTGCTGTCCACCGTACATGCCAATTCGGCCGTCGGCGCCGTCACCCGGCTGCGCGATTTCGGAGTCGAACCATTTCTGATTGCTGCCACATTGCGCGCCGTGGTGGCGCAGCGGCTGGTGCGGCTGGTTTGTCATCACTGCGTCAGCAGCGAACCACTGGGCGAAGCTCTGGCCGGCCATCTCGGTCTGCCGCCCGAGCTGCCGGTGGCGCGCGCCAATGGCTGCGCCGAATGCCGCTCCACCGGCTATGTCGGCCGCAAGGGGCTGTTCGAATTGCTCACCGTCGATCGCCGCGTGCGCAGCCTTGTCAATGCCAGTGCCAGCGAAGCCGAACTGGCCGATGCCGGACTGGAACGGCAATTGACGCAATCGGCGCGCGCCGCCGTCAGCAACCTGCAGACCACCCCCACCGAAGTGCTGGCGCTGTTCGAGAAAGACCGGCCCAGCGCTGACAATGGCCAGCCGTGAATATGGTCGCCCCGTCCAGCCCACCCGTCGCGCCCGCACCCGCGCCGGATATTCGCAACAGCGCTGGTTTCGCGCTTGTCGAAATGCTGGTCGCCATGCTGCTGCTCAGCCTCGTTGGTCTGACGCTGGCGCGGTTCCAGACTTTTCAACTGGCCGGCACCCGCTCGGCACAGGCCATGGCGGCGGCGCGGCTGGTGGCGGACAACCGCGCTGTCGATATTTTCATTGCAGATCAGGCGCCCGACCGCGAAATCCGCGGCAGCAGCACAGCGCTCGGCACGCAGGTACATTGGACGATCCGGCCACAACCAGCGCCGGCCAGCGTGCAGGTCGCGAATTTCGTCGCCATCGACATCACCACCCGCCTGGCCGAGGATGGGCCGGTGCTGGCACAGCGCCAGTTGTTGCGTCCCAAACAGGCGATCCGGCCGGAAACCGGCAGTTCGGGCGGTCGGGGCCGCGCGCCGGCACAATGATATCCTGCCATCTTGAACCACCCATGTCGCATGGCCGCACTGCTGGTTTCACGCTGGG
>CAZIAA010000084.1:0-6929 GCA_964537365.1 uncultured Sandaracinobacter sp. | reverse complement strand
GCGTGGAAGGCGCGATTGCCCATATCGCCGCGCACAGCAGCCACCACACCGACGCTATCGTGACTGGTAATGAAGGCACCGCCCGGCGTTTCCTGGCGGGTGTTGATTCCGCCATTGTCGCCTGGAATGCGTCGACGCAATTTGCCGATGGCGGCGAATTCGGTTTTGGCGCCGAAATCGGCATTGCCACCGGCCGGTTGCATGCGCGCGGGCCGGTCGCTCTGGAAGGTCTCACCACCTACAAGACCATCCTGCTCGGCAATGGCCAGGTGCGGCCTGTCTGAACCGGCGCCGCTGTTGAAACGGCGCCGGGCCATCGGGCTTCTGGGCGGCTCGTTCAATCCGGCGCATGGCGGCCACCGCCGCATGAGCCTGATGGCCCTGCATCGGCTGCGGCTGGATGAAGTCTGGTGGCTGGTCAGCCCGCAAAATCCGTTGAAGCCGGTGCGGGGCATGGCGCCGATGGCGGCGCGGCTGCAATCGGCCAGGCGGGTAGCCCGGCATCCGCGCATCCGGCCGACCGCCATTGAAGCGGAGATGGGCACGCAGCGCACGGTCGATACCCTGCAGGCATTGCAGGCGGCTTTTCCGCAGTTGCGCTTTGTCTGGCTGATGGGGTCGGACAATCTGATGCAGTTTCACCGCTGGATCGAATGGCGCAGAATTGCCCATATGGTTCGGATTGTGGTGATGGCGCGACCGCTGTATGCTGGCAAAAGCCAGTTCTCTCCGGCGATGGGCTGGCTGCGGTTTTTCCGCCATCCGACAACCGCCGACTGGAGGAGCTGGAAACTGCCTGCACTTGCAATCGTGGATTATGGACTGGATCGCAGATCTGCAACTGCGATCCGCGCCGCGCGTGCCGACTGGGCCGATGGCACGGAGATCGACGGCACGAATATCGGTGCTGGGGACGCCCCACGGGCCAGAACAGTGCCCGGCGCAGGGGACCGGCCCTGATCGCGGCGGCATCCAGCGTCGATTCGAACATCGACACTCTTCACCAGACCATCCTGCAATGCCTCGATGACGGGCAGGCCGAGGATGTGGTCTCCATTCCGCTGGCGGGCAAAAGCGCCATTGCCGATTACATGGTGGTGGCTTCCGGCAACACCACGCGGCATGTCACGGCGCTGGCGCAGCGCATCGAAGCCGAACTGAAACGCCAGCTTGGTCTGTCGGTGCGCAGCGAAGGGCTGGGCAATGCCGACTGGGTGCTGATCGATGCCGGTGATGTCATCGTGCATCTGTTCCGCCCGGAAGTGCGCAGCTTTTACGGGCTGGAAAAAATGTGGGCCTTTGACAGCGCTGCTGCCCAGAGTGCCGACAAGGTCAGCGCCGATGTGACCAGCGCCGATGGGACCAGCGCAGACAGGGCCAAGACGGCGGAGGGGAAATCCTGAAGCTTTCGATTCTCGCTTTTGGCAAGGCCGGCCATGGCCCGGAAAGCGCCATTGTCGCGCGCTATCTGCACCGCATCCGCTGGCCCGTTGGCGTGACGGAAATCCCGCCGCACCGGGATTTCCCGCCGCCGGCCGCCGGCAGCCGCACCGTCGTCCTCGACGAACGTGGCGACATGCTGTCGAGTGCTGCGCTGGCGCAGCGGCTTGGTCAGTGGCAGGCGGATGGCGTGCGCGAAGTACGTTTTTTGCTGGGGCCGGCGGACGGACATGATCCGGCCACCCGCGCCGGGGCCGATCTGCGGCTGGCCTTCGGGCCGGCGACCTGGCCGCATCTTCTGGCGCGGGCGATGCTGGCGGAACAGCTGTATCGCGTCTGGACGATTCTGGAAGGACACCCCTATCATCGTGCAGCCTGAACGGTCCGTGTCGGCCATGGCAGCGGCCGCGGGGCGCAAGCGGATGGTATCGCCATCCAAGGAAGAGATTTTGGCATGAAACCGATCCTGCACACCCTGCTGGCTGGTACCGCCGGCGCGCTGCTTGCCATTACCCTGCCGACAGCGGTTGATGCCGCACAAAGTGGTGATGGCAACCCGACCTGGCGCGAATTCGACACGCTGGTGGATGTGTTTCTGAAGGTGCGCGATTCCTATGTCGACGAAACCGCGGACAAGGATCTGATCGAAGGTGCCATTCGCGGCATGCTGCAGAGCCTGGATCCGCATTCATCCTATCTGAACGCCCGCGACAGCGAAAGCATGCGCACGCAAACGGATGGCGAATATGGCGGGCTGGGGCTGACGGTGCAGGCGGCCGAAGGGGCAGTCAAGGTGGTGGCGCCCACCGATGATACGCCAGCGGCCCGCGCCGGCATGAAATCCGGCGATTTCATCACCCATATCGACGATCAGCTGATCATCGGCATGTCGCTGGACGAAGCCGTGGATCGTATGCGCGGTGCCCCCGGCACGAAAATCAAGCTGACGGTGATACGCCCCGGCGAGCCGGAGCCGCTGACCTTCAATCTGGTGCGGGAAATGATTCACCTGCGCCCGGTCAAGGCCGAAGCCAAGGGCAATGTCGGCGTGATCCGCATTTCCACCTTCAACCGCCAGACCGGCGACGACACCCGCAAGGCAGTCACCGACCTCACCCGTGAGATTGGCCCGGGGCTGGCTGGCTTCGTGCTCGATCTGCGCTCCAATCCGGGCGGGCTGCTGGATCAGGCAGTGGATGTGTCGGATGTTTTTCTGGAGCGCGGCGAAATCGTGTCGCAGCGCGGCCGCAGCAAGGATGACATCGAACGTTATTATGCCCGGCGCGACGATCTGGCGGCCGGCAAGCCGATCGTCGTGCTGGTGGATGGCGGTTCGGCGTCAGCAGCGGAGATCGTTGCCGGCGCCTTGCAGGATCAGAAACGCGCCCTCGTCATTGGCGAACGCACCTTTGGCAAAGGCTCGGTGCAGACCCTTATACCGCTGTCGTCTGATACCGCACTTCGGCTGACGACGGCGCGCTATTATACACCATCGGGCAAGTCGGTGCAGGAAGCTGGAATCGAGCCCAATATCGTCGTGCCGCAATTGACCGATCCGGTTCGCAGCCGGCGCCAGCGGGTGCGCGAAGCCGATCTGCGCAACCATCTGCTGGCGGAAACCAAGGCGGATGACGAACTGGTGGAGGATGACGGCAAGCCCGAACGCCGCTTTGATAAAAGCGCAGAAGATCTGGAAAAGGCCGGAATCAAGGACTTTCAGCTGTATTACGCAGTTGACCTGGTGAGCCGGCTGGCACCGGCTGGATCCGGCGCATCGGTTGCAGTGGCCGGCACCGCCGGAACCGGGGCCGGCGCACGGCCATGAGCCTCGTGCGGCAGGCGGCGCTGCTGCTGGCGCTGGTGTCGGCGGGGTTGCTGCTGGGGGCGCTTGGCTTTCAATATCTGGGCGGGCTGGCGCCTTGCGAAATGTGCTATTGGCAGCGCTATGGCCATGTCGCGGTGCTGGTGATTGCTGGCCTGGCGTTGCTGTTTGATCGCCGCGCGCTGGGCTGGCTGGCAGTGGCGGCGATGCTGGCGGCGGCGGCGCTGGGCCTGTATCATGCCGGGGTGGAGCTGAAATGGTGGCAGGGCATCACGAGTTGCACAGCCCCGGTGCAGTCGGGTATGTCGACAGCCGATATGCTGAATGCGTTGCGGGCGGCGCCGTTGGTGCGCTGTGATGCTGTTCCGTGGAGCTTGCTCGGGCTGTCGATGGCCGGGTGGAATGCATTGATTTCGGCCGGCGCCGCGGTCTGTGGCGGCATGGTGCTGGTTTTTGCAGGAAGGGCAGGCAGATGACTGTGGCGGGCGCATCCGGGCCGGACAAACAGGCGATGATCCGCGTCGATCATGCCGGCGAATTCGGCGCCACGCGGATTTATGCCGGACAGATGGCGGTGCTGGGCGATCGCCACGCCATTTCCGACGAAGTGCGGCATATGGCGCAACAGGAAGACCGGCATCTGGCAGAGTTCGAGCGGCTGATGACCGAGCGGCGGGTGCGGCCAACGGCATTGATGCCGCTCTGGCATCGCGCCGGCTATGCGCTGGGTGTGGTGTCGGCGCTGATCGGGCCGCGCGCGGCCATGGCGGTGACGGCGGCGGTCGAAACCGAAATCGACCGGCATTATCAGGCGCAGCTGGATGCGCTGGGTGCGGATGCCGGGGCCAGTGACGATCCGGAACTGGCGCAAATGATTGCGGAATTCCAGGCCGAGGAACAGGAACACCGGCAACGCGCCATCGACCATGGCGCCGAGCAGGCGCCGGCCTATCCCTTGTTGTCGGCACTGGTGCGCGCCGGCTGCCGCACTGCCATTCGTTTGAGCGAGAGGCTATAGCCGGCTGGCGGCTTTTGCACGGAAGGGGGGATAATTGACCGAACGCGCCCAGTGGCTGGCAGTGGATCGTGGATATGATGTCCGGGGATGGATGGCACCCGGGCCGTTTGTCTTAATGAGGCGGCCGTGAAGCTCGGGCTGCTGGTGTCCGACACGCCGCAGGCGCGGCTGGCGGAAGCGGAACTGGTCGAGCGGGTCGAATTCGTGTCGCGCCGTTCCGCTGATGCAGTCGTCGTGCTGGGCGGCGATGGCTTCATGCTGTCGGTGCTGCACCATGTGCTGCATGCCGCGACGCCCAAGCCGGTCTATGGCATGAATCGCGGCACCATCGGATTCCTCATGAACCATTATGATCCGGACGATCTGCTCGCGCGGGTGGCCGCGGCGCGGCGCTTCTGTCTGTCGCCGCTCAGCATGACGGCAACGACGATCGAGGGCGAAGTGATCGTGTCGCCGGCGATCAATGAAGTGTCGCTGCTGCGGGAAGCCCGCCAGGCAGCGAAGATCGAAATTTCGATCGACGGCAAGGTGCGTCTGGCGGAACTGGCCTGCGATGGCGTGCTGTTGTCCACGCCGGCTGGTTCGACGGCTTATAATCTGTCCGCTGGCGGGCCGATCCTGCCGCTCGATTGTGATCTGGTGGCCCTGACCGCGCTCAGCCCGTTCCGGCCGCGGCGCTGGAAGGGGGCATTGGTCAACAAGCATTCGGAAGTGGAATTCCGCATCCTCGAGCCGGAGCGGCGGCCAGTGAGTGCCGTCGCCGATCAGCTGGAGGTGCGCAATGTTGCGAGCGTGCGCATTCGCTCCGATCTGAAACAGCGGCTCGAACTCCTGTTCGATCCCGATTATGCACTGGACGATCGCATCATGATGGAGCAGTTTCAAAGCTGAGGGCTGCTATCGAGGAGGAACGGAACATGGTCTTTGTGCGCCCGGACGTGCAACAGTTGCTGGCTATGCTGGCAGCGGTGGACGGCCCGCAGATGTATGAAGTGGACGCGCCGACGGCGCGCGAAATGTATCTGAAGATGGGCGCCATTGCCGAACGCCCGGCCGCCGCCGATGTGCAATGCGCGGACCTGACCATTCCGGGGCCGGCCGGGGCTATCCGGGCGCGCAGCTATCGCCCGCCGCAGGCGGCCGATGATGGCACCACGATCGTGTTTTTTCATGGCGGCGGCTGGGTCATTGGCGATCTGCAATCGCACCACAGTCTGGTGGCGGAAATCGCCCGGCTGACGGGTTTCAATGCCATTGCCATTGATTACCGGCTGGCGCCGGAATGCCCCTGGCCGGCAGCCGTCGATGATGCGCTGGCAGCGGCGCGCTGGGTGGCGAAATCGCCGGCCGAACTGGGTTTTGCCGTGAAACGAATCACTTTTGCTGGCGATTCGGCCGGCGGCAATCTGACGGCGATAGCAGCTCGCAGCCTGCGCCGGGAAATGCCGGTGGCGGCGCAATGGCTGATCTATCCGGGGGTGGATATGGCAGCGTCCGGCGGCTCGATGGGTGAATTCGCCGAAGGCTATCTGTTGCAGAAACAGTCGATGGAATGGTTCGGCCAGCATTATGCCGCCGATCCGTCGAGCGAACTGGCCTCGCCGATCATTTCCGACGACTGGGACGATCTGCCGCCGGCGCTGGTGTTCGTTTGTGGTCTGGATCCGTTGCGCGATCAGGGCCGCGCTTATGCCGCCAAGCTGATCGCGGGCGGCAATCGGGTGATTTTCCGCGAAGCCCGCGGGCAGGTGCATGGTTCGGCGCAATTGCGGCTGATCATTGCCTCGGCGCAGACCGATCTGGAAGGGCAGGCGGCGGATCTGAAGGCGCTGCTGGCATGAAGAGGCGCGCATGACATCGAACGACCTTCTGCCCTATCGCCGCGGTGTCGGAATCATGCTGCTCGATCCCGCCGACCGGGTCTTTGTCGGCCAGCGCTTCGACAGTGATGTCGAAGCCTGGCAGATGCCGCAGGGCGGGATTGACGCGGATGAGCAGCCCTATGCCGCCGCCCTCAGGGAATTGCGCGAGGAAACCGGCGTGGTGCCCGATCTGGTCCGCATCGTCGCCGAAACCGCTGGCTGGCTCAGCTATGATCTGCCGGAGCATCTGGTCGGGCGGGTGTGGGGCGGGCATTATCGCGGCCAGACACAGAAATGGTTCGCTTTCCGCTTCGAAGGCGAGGACAGCGAAATAATGATCGACCCGCCGCCCGGCGGCCACGAGGCCGAGTTTGACCAATGGGCGTGGAAGCCCATGGCCGATCTGCCCGGTCTTATCGTGCCGTTCAAGCGCAAGGTCTATGAGGAAGTCGTCGCCGCCTTCCGGCATCTGGCCGGCTAGAGCACTTCGCAGTCGCTCTGAGCCAACACACTCCCTTTGCCTGCATCAGTGCCGGGTGTTGCAGCGCCCGCATTCACGCATTACTGAAAGACTTGATTTCGACAAGCGCCGCGCGGCGATCTTTCCGCGCTGTAACGCTTTTGACGCCGTGCATTTCCTTGCGCGAAGCGATGGTGACCGCGAAGCGGATGCATACAGGCAATGACGGAATGGATCGAATGGTCGAACGACCGGGGCACGCCGCCCATTCGCCGCCAAATCAGGACGTCCGGTCGTCGTCCCGGCAGCCGGGAGAGGCGGCCGCAG
>CAZIAA010000083.1:0-6930 GCA_964537365.1 uncultured Sandaracinobacter sp. | reverse complement strand
CATCAGCGCCCATAGCGCGATGTTGGCGCTCCAGCCGAGGGCAGGGCGGCTGACCATCCACTGATTGACTTGCGGCATGACCTTGCGGTCGATGCTGGTCAGGCGATAGGCGATGAGAATAAGGCCGTGAAAGGCGCCCCAGGCAATGAATGTCCAGTTGGCGCCGTGCCACAGGCCGCCCAGAAGCATGGTCAGGAACAGGTTGCGATAGGTCAGCAGCTTGCCGGCGCGATTGCCACCGAGCGAGATATAAAGATAATCCCGCAGCCAGCTGGACAGTGAAATATGCCAGCGTTCCCAGAATTCGGATGGCGTGCGGCTGAAATACGGCAGGCGGAAATTCAGCACCAGCTCGAAGCCCATCATCCGGGCGAGGCCACGCGCCATGTCGGTATAGCCGGAAAAATCGCCGTAGATCTGGAATGTGAAGGCCAATAACCCGACCATCAGCTCCCCCGGCGTGGCGGTTGCGCTGCGGGCGAAGATGTCATTGGCGATGGGGGCGAGATTGTCGGCAATCACGACTTTCTTGTACATGCCCCACAGGAACAGCAGGGCGCCGCTTTGCAGCCCTTCGGCAGTGATCCGCCGTGGCCGGATGAACTGGTTATAAAGATGTGGTGCGCGCTCGATCGGGCCGGCCACCAGCTGCGGGAAATAGGCCACGAAACTGGCGAAAGTGAGCAGCGACTTCGACGGCGGAAATTCGCGCCGATAGACGTCCAGCAGATAGCCGATTTTCTGGAAGGTGAAAAAACTGATCCCCAGCGGCAATACGATATTGGCCGTGGTCCAGGTGACATGGCCGCCGAAAAGCTCGGTGACGCGCACGAAACTGTCAGCAAAGAAATTGAAATACTTGAAGAAACCGAGCAGACAGAGATTGGCGATGACGCCGGCTGTGATGGCCAGTTTCGTCCGCCGGGTGACGGGTGCCGCGTTCAGCAGCGCAACGATGGGCAGCACCGCCGCCATCAGCGCCAGCGTCAGCAGCAGATAGTGCCAGTCATGCGCGATGTCCGGCAGGAAGGAGGTGAAGGCGCCGGCCGCTGCCAGCGCCAGCCCTTCGCCCAGCTGACGCCTGCTGATGCGTTCGCCGGCCACGGCCGGGGCGATGATATAGGCAAAGGCGGTGCCGCCGATGATCAGGATCAGAAAGCGGATGTCCCACCAGCCATAGAACACATAGCTGGCCAGCAGCAGCATGCGGTTCTGCCAGTCGTGCGAATTCTGCAGCAGGCGGTAAAGCCCGAAGACAATGATGAAGAAAATGAAGAAAGGCAGGGTTTGAAACAGCATCAGTCCCGGCCCTCCAGAATGGGTGGCAACAGCACGGCGAGCTTCTCATAGGCTGCCGGAGTCAGATGAAGCGTGTCTTTGCGGTATTCTGCAGCCATCTGTCCGTCATTATCCAGTAACAGCTCGAGCGGGTCGGCAATTCGGGCGCCATGATGCGTGGCAATCGCTTCAAGGCCCGTATTGAGCGCAGCTACATAGCGCAGCACTTCGCCACGATAAACCAGCCGGCGCACGAAATTGGGCCGGATAGGTGGCAATACCTTCAGAAGCAGGACCCGGGCGCCGGACTGCTGCGCCAGGGTGACCATTTGCTCGAAGGCGGCCAGGCTGTCCGCCAGCGCCTGTGCGCGGCGTTCGCTGCTGACCAGAGCGGCGGCAACGGCGTCATTCACCCCGGCCTCGATGACGACCAGACGCGGCCGCGTTTCCTGCAGGATCGCGGGCAGGCGCGCCGCCAGCCGGATGGCGGTTTCACCGGGGAATCCGATGCGGGCGATGACGTAATCGCGCTCGGGCAGGGCGGTCCACTGCGCAATGCGACTATCACCAAATAACAGGACTTCAGCGGGCTGTCGCGCTGGCCGGCGGACTGAATCCGGGATTTCCGCTTGCTCCAGGCCGGAAATCTTCTGCTGCCGCCAATCGGCAGCCTGAAAGCCCGCAACGCCGACAGCGGCTGCGATCAGAAGCAACAGCAAGCCGCGCCAGAGCATCTTGAAACCTGTGTATTCATGATGGAATTTGCTTTCGGGTGTTTTGCGGCGGGGATCTGTCATCAGCCATGGCGTAGCCCATGTTTGCGTGCGGCATGGCGACCAAGCGGCGAATCGGCGATGCCGCCCCGGGGTATTTGCAGAATATTCATGCCGCCAAGATCATTGGTTTCGACCAGGAGCGGGCCATCTTCGGCGATGCCGACATCCCAGCACAGGCAGTGAAGATCCGGCAGCGTTCGGGCGGCACGCTCGACCAGTTCCATGACTTCCGGCCAGAAAGGCAGTTGATAGCTGTCAAAAGCGATACCGCTGTCCGGATGGTAGAGGAATGGGGTCTGCGGGAATTTTGACTTGCGATAACTGCGTTTGAACAGGCGCCCGGTTTCCAGATCGATTCCAACGGCCAGACCACCGGTGGACCAGTTGTCGGAAGTGGCACCCCCCGCCCCGATACGAAGAGCGGCGCCGGTGTGATGGACAAGATCGCCATCAAGAAAGGTGTCGATGCGGATGGTGTTCAGCGCATGCGGGTAGATCCGGGAAATATCCGGGTGCTGGCGCACGCGCGGCTGGATCAGCGTATTGGCCATGCCTGCCAGCTGCTCGGATGTCAGATGCCCGGCATCCAGTGCCCGGATGCCCCGACCCTCGCCGCCGCGCACGGGTTTGGCAAAGAGTTCCACATCGTGGCTGGCGGCGCGAAATTCCTCGAAAGACACTTCCCGATCCTGCGCGTCCAGCAATCTGCCATCCGCCGTCACCAGCCAGGAAGGCGTGATGCAGCGCAGACCATGGGCGACCATATGCGCTTCGAATTTGCGTTTATGGCGTGCGATTTCGAGCTGCGGGCCGGTATTTTCGCTGCGCTGGATTCGCCGGATCAGGGCAGGCGGAATGAATCGCAGCACGTCATCCGACGCGCCCTTTGCATAAAGCTGGTGCGTCAGATAGTGATAGGGAACATATTTCCAGTATCTCCATAAGCGGAATATGTCGCGCATCTGCGTGGATAACGGCTTCTTGTCCGGATGCCGGAAATAGGGTGTGATCTCGTTCCTGAGCAGCTTGGTGACGCTGGACGCCAGTCTTTTCATATCCGCCATTCCATTGTCGATGCCGGCAAGCCTGGTGCTCGGTATTTCACCAGAAAAACCGCACCCTTACAGACGTGATCCGAGGCTGTCATCAGGTGGAATTACCGCTGGAATCCGGGGCCGGGCGGCGCGACGGGATGATCCAGCGGGCATAAGCATAGCCCGCGACCGAGCGGAAGACGATGGCGCTGGCCTGTGCGATGGCTGCGCCCAGCAGCCCATAGAGGGGGATCAGCAGCCAGGCACAGGCAACGGAAAGTACCAGCCCGCCCATCGTCAGCATGAACAGGCCATTCTGATGCCCGGACATGGCAAGCAGCGAACCCAGAGGCCCGCGCAATACGTTGAAAAGCTGGCCAACGGCCATGATTACCAATGCGGTTGCAGCAACTGCGAATTCGGCGCCGAATGCGGTATCCAGAAGCAGGCCGGGAATGGCAAAGATGAGAACAAACGCCGGCCCCGTCATCAGCAGCATCAGCAGGGTCGAGCGGTTGTGCCGCTTCCAGGCCAGATCCGGGCGCCGGGCGCGAAAGTCTCCGGCAAAATAGGCAGCGATATAGGATTCCGTCGTTGCCACAACCACCGAAATAATGGTGATGATCTGCACTGAAACCCGAAAGGCGCCGGTATCCGCCGCGCCGGCATAAGCGCTGATCCGGGCGAGGATGAACCAGTCGGAAAACAGTTGCAGAAACAGGCTGCCCATCAGCGGCATGCCGGCGATCAGCAGGGTTCGCGGCATGGCGGCGGTGCCATTTTTCGGCCAGCGCTGCATTCTGGACCCCAGGAACAGCCAGGAACCAAGAGTTGCCAGAAGTTGCGCGGCGACGGCCAGACCGACCGCCAGGCGGGCATCGGGCACATAGCCGATCAGGAACAATATGGCCACGCCGGCCATGAACAGATAGGTCTTGGTGGATTCGAACATCTGGCCAAGGATCGGATGCCCGGCGGCACGCAGGCCCGAATAGCCGATTTTGGTGAGGACGATGGCGGGCATATACAGCGCCACCAGGATGAGCACGCGTCGGGTCCCGCCGACCATCTCGGCAAAAGGAGTCCAGGCAATCAGCATGGCGTAGAGGATCGATGTCAGCAGGGTCGTGAACAGAGTGATTTTCAGGATGAGAAAGAGATTTGCGCGGGCAGCAGCGGCGTTGCCCTCGCGCAGATCTCCGGCGACTTCCCTTACCAGGATTCGATCCAGCCCGAGAAAGGTGAAGCTGGTCAGCAATGTCGCCGTGCTGACAGCCAGGGCATATTCGCCGATGACGGCGGCTCCAGCCAGCCGCGCCAGAATCAGCGTCGACAGGAAGGACGCAACCGCGACGCCACCCGAAATGCCATAGGCAATGAAAACCGGACTCCACAACCGCCGCACCAGCGTTCGGATCGAAGCGTGTCGCAAGAGCAGCCTCAGATGTCAGCCCGGGTGGGGTGCTGGCGCGCGCGACCGGCAGGGCCATGCAGGCGTCCGTCGCGCTCCGATAGGGAGCGCGCCTCGTTCAGTCTGACGCAATGCCAAGGGTGCCAGTAGCCCGCTGCAGCCCTGAATTCGCCGTGGATTTGTGCGGCGGGCGCCGGCTTTGCGGGGTGCCGCGCGACCTTGCAATGCTGTCGGATCTGGCGGAGGATTTTTGTGGAACTGCCTGAAGCGGTGGACAGAGAGAGGCAGTGTGTCATTGGTAAAATAGCATTGCTCCTTGCTGATGCAGCCATTTGCGCGGCTTTTCGGGTTGGAACAAGTCAGAAATCTGCCGTAATGGATTTCCGCCATGACAACACGTGACCGAATCCTGCCTCCCTATACGCGGCGGGTAGACGATCTGCGGCACCGTATCGTGCAACTGCTGGGTGGCGTATCCGTCGTCCTGCTGGCCATGGTGTTCGGATTCTTCATTGCCGTGTTTGGCACTTTCGGCTGGTATATCCCGGCCCTTCCGATTGCCGCGCTGGCCGTGCTGACCTTGTGGATCGCACCGGATGTCGACACCGATATCGATCATCTCATTACGCGCCTCTATTTCGTGTTCATAGCAGTTCTGCTGACCTGGCCCCCCTATCTCTCCCTCTTCATACCCGGGGTGCCGAAAGTTTCGCTGCAACGGATTGCCCTGTTCCTCCTCATCGGCTTTGCGGCATTTGCATTGGCCACGTCGAAACGGGTGCGAACGGAATTTGTCGAGCCGCTGAAAAGCCAGCCACAACTGACCTGGCTGTTCCTGGCCTGGATAATCTGGAGCACCGTGATGCTGGCGGTCGCGAAATTTCAGGCATCGTCTCTTTGGACGAATCATATGCTGCAGTGGCACTTCATATTTCTGGCATCCGCCTGGTTTGCATTGAAACCCGGCAATGTGCGAAAACTGGCGACGGTTTTTTTGGTTGCACTGACCATTACTTCCGCAGTGGTGCTGCCGGAATATCACAATATGAAGCCGCTCTGGGCTGACCATATTCCAAGTTTCCTGCAAATAGACCCCGATACTCTGCGTGCGATCCAGCAAGGGCGCACGCGCTTTGGCGAATATCGTGCCCGCTCCATTTTTCGCAATCCTCTCGTCTATGCCGAGTATCTGGGCATGACGGTCCCTTTTGCTATGCTGGCCATTTCCTGGGCAAAAAACCAGAGTTACCGGATTGCGGGGTGCGGATTGCTGCTGCTGATGATCACCGCCGGCACGCTGACCCAGGCGCGTTCGGCCATGGCGGCCATGGTCACCGCCATCCCGCTATTTATTGGAATGTGGATCTGGCGACGTTATCGCGAAACCAAGTCAAAAAGCGACCTGGTGGCGCCAGCCATGCTGTCGGCATTTCCATTCGCAGCGCTGATGCTTGTCATCATGGTCATCGTGCATCCGCGGGTCCGTGTCATGGTGCTGGGGGGCTCCGGTACACAGGCCAGCACGGATGCGCGCAAGGCGCAATGGGATATGGCAATCCCGCAAATCGTCAAAAATCCAGTTGGTTACGGTATGGGAACGAGCGAGCACGTCGTTCCCTACCGCAACCTTGCCGGCAAATTCACGATTGATAGCTACCCAATCAACCTGCTGGTGGAATATGGCGTGCCGGGCTTTCTGGCTTTTACCGGCTTTTTTGCATTGGCGGCGGGGATGGGGGTGCGCGTCTATCTGCATGCCCGTAATGAAGATGAGCTGGTGGCGGGAGCGGCCGCTGTCGGGATTATTGCGTTCATGATCGTGCGCCTGATTCTGAGCACAGAGGGGGGGCAGGACCTTGCCTTTGGTTATGCCGGCCTCATACTGGGCCTCTGGTACCGGCAACGCAAACGCGAGCGGGCAGTCTGAGCGAATCCTCTCGGCCATATCCCTCTCGGACCGGGCAATGGCTGTCTCGCTATTTCCGAACGGATAAGGGTTGACCTGAATGGCAAATATGGGCGCTACGCTGCGCCGCTGAAGGCCGGAGATTGCAGGGGACTGATTGGCTGGTGGTTACAGAAGACAGGGCAGAGCGGAATATTTCCTGGGCCTCCGGACTGATCCGTTTCCGTGCCCGCACGGCCCTCGTCACTGAAGCGGGGCTGGAGATTTCCTATGCTGAACTGATTGCGCGTGCCGATCGTTTCGCCGACCGGCTTGGTCCGGAGCGGCGGCTGGTCGTGCTGGGGGTGCGCAATGATGTTGACAGCATTGCCGCCTATTTGGGTTGTCTGCGCGGCAATCATCCGGTGCTGCTGCTGGCGGCCGGGGACATGCCGCCGCATATTGTTGATGCTTTTCAGGCTGATGCGGTCTGGGATGCCGAAACCGGCGATCTGCAACTGACGCAAGCGCCCGCTGGCGGTCTGC
>CAZIAA010000082.1:0-7045 GCA_964537365.1 uncultured Sandaracinobacter sp. | reverse complement strand
GCCCATACCAGAATACCTCGCCCTTCTTTTTCTTGGCATTTTTCCAGCGCTGCAGATGCGTCGCCCAGCGAATCTTGCCGTCCGAGCGCCGGAACGCGACCAGCTCGGAATCGACCCCGACTGCGAATATCCAATCACCGGCAGGCCAGGGCCGGTTGATGCCGGCAAAATCCTGCTCCCACACCCGTTGCCCGGACGCCATGTCGATGGACACCATGCGCCCGGCATGGCTGACGGCGTAAACCCGGCCGCGATCGATCACCGGCGAAGCGACGATCCCGGCCAGTGCCCCCAGCGCCGTCGTACGCCCGGAGCGGGTCAGCTGATCCTGCCAGGCAGTGCGGCCATTTTCGACCCGCAGGGCGAATAATTCCCCGGACTGAAAACCGGCCACCACGGTATCGAGCGCCACCGCCGGCGACCCCGGCCCCATCACGGCCGAGGGTTCGACGGTTGCATTGGCGTCCCAGATTTCGCTGCCGTCATCGGCCGAAAGCGCCGCCATCTGGTCATCTTCGGCAACGACGAATACCCGTCCGGCATCCACCGCCGGCGCGCCGCGCAAGGGCGTCGGGCGCTGGCTCGTCCACAGCCGGCTGCCGCTGCCGGCATCAAAGGCCGCGACCATGCCGTAACCAGTGGTGGCAACCACGCGACCGCCCAATACGCTGACGCCGCCGCCAAAGGCCGGGCGGCGATCCTCGCCTTGCATGGTGATGGTCGCGCTCCACAGCCGGCTGCCGCTGCCGGCGTTGAACGCCGATACCTGCGCCTCGGTATCCATCACGAACAGCCGGTTCTGGGCAATGACCGGGGTGGCGTTCAGGATGCGGGTCTTGTCGGTGCCGCGGCCGATGCCGACCGACCAGGCCCGCGACGGGTTTTGCGACAGTGCCAGATTGCCAGTGATCCCGGCCGCACTGCCACCCGGTTGTGTCCAGTCGGCATTCACCTGCGCGGCGGGAATTTCGATGGTGACATCCTGCAGCTCAGGCTCGGCCTCGATCTGCGATTCGAAGTCGAGCACGGCAATACGCTTGCCCATGGTGGCCGGCGGCTTGCGGTTTTTGCCGAAAATGCCGCAGCCGGGCAACACCAGCAGGGACGTCGCCAGCGCCATCAGCAGCATATGGTTGCGCCGTCGGATCAGTGTCATTGCGCTGCTCCTTCCACACTGCTGGCGAGGGCTTCGTCGGTATCGGTCGCCCCCTCCGCCAGAGCTGCCATTTCGGCTTCGCGCTTTTCCACCAGCCCGGTCACATCCTGCCCCAGAAACGCTGCCATCTGTTCGGCCCGCGCACGCAGGGACGCTGGCGCCCGGTCATCCGATGCGACACGGACGAACAGCGCCGCGGCATCATTGTTGTCGCCGGCGCGCAGATGCGCCATCGCCGCCATTTCGCCGGCAACCGGAAACCACAGGCTGTCGCCAGCAAGGAAAGGCTGCAGCCGTTCCAGTATGGCCTTGGGTTCGAGCACATCAAAGCGGCTTTTGACATGGCGCAGCGTGGCAGCCTCGCGCAGCGCCTTCGGCGCCTTGGGGTCCTTCGCGACTTCCTCGAACAGGGTTGCCGCCTTTTCATTGTCGGCATCAGCGAGCGCAATGCCGGCTTCGGTGAAGGCCGCCAGCGTGCGATAGCTGACATTCGAAGACTGGCGGATTTCGGCAAGCGTGCCCAGCGCATCCGCAGTCGCGCCACTGTCCATCTGTGCCAGCACAGCGGAAAACTGTTCCGACAGTGCTTCGGCCTTGCGGGTGTTTTCCGCCTGCCACCACAGCCAGCCGCCAAATGCCAGCAGACCGATTCCAACCAGCAGCAACACCCAGCGGCCATACAGATGGAAATAGCGTTTCAGCTCGTCTTCGCGAAATGCTTCATCGACTTCGCGAATGAACGCCATATCGCGCGGGTCGGCATGCGGGTCGGGCGGGGGAAGGCTTCCGGATGGAGGAGGGCTGGTTGCCAAAATTCTGTCCTACTTTCTGTGGGCCGGGCACGACTGTTCCGCAACGCGCAGCCGCATTGCAAAGCCAAGCCGAAGACCACCCTTTAGAGACACAGGCGCGCGGCTGAAAGCCCGCTTGTGCAAGGCGGCGCCGACAGCGCTGCAGGGCCTTTGCCGAACCGACAATGAACCGTCAGCCTTTGGGCTTTGGCGCATTGGGCTTTGGCGCATAAAGCTCATCGGGGCCGGGAAAGCTGCGGTCGCGCACGGCGTCCGCATAGCCGGATGCCGCGGCGCGGATGTGGGTTGCGAAATCGTCGAAGCGGCGCACGAATCGGGGCGTGCGTTCGAACATGCCCAGCATATCGTCCACCACCAGCACCTGCCCGTCGCAACTGGCCGACGCGCCAATGCCGATGGTCGGGCAGGAGATTTCCGCAGTGATGCGCCGCGCCAGCGGCTCCACCACGCCTTCGACCACAACGGCAAAGGCGCCGGCCCGGTCCAGCGCAATGGCATCGGCGGCAATTTTTTCCGCTTCGCGTTCATTGCGCCCGCGCGCGCCATAGCCGCCCAGCACATTCACTGCCTGCGGCGTCAGGCCGATATGCCCCACCACTGGTATGCCGCGCTTCACCAGAAATTCGACCGTCGGCGCCAGCGTTTCGCCGCCTTCGAGCTTGACGGCGGCGGCACCGGTTTCGTGCAGCACCCGCGCCGCCGTGGCAAAGG
Organism: uncultured Sandaracinobacter sp.; assembly: GCA_964537365.1. Lineage (GTDB taxonomy): Bacteria > Pseudomonadota > Alphaproteobacteria > Sphingomonadales > Sphingomonadaceae > Sandaracinobacteroides. The sequence goes on along the minus strand of CAZIAA010000082.1, from coordinate 4,366 downwards.
CCTGTTCGGGCGAAGCTTCATAGCTGCCGAACGGCAGATCAATGATCACCACCGACTGATAGCTGCCGCGCACGACTGCAGCGCCATGCGCGATCATCATCTCGACCGTCACATGCAGCGTGGTTTCCAAGCCATAGATCACCTGCCCGAGGCTGTCGCCCACCAGCAGCATGTCACAATGCGGATCGAGCAATTGCGCCATGCGCGCGGTATAGGCGGTCAGCACGACAATCGGTGATTGCGTCTGCCCGTCCTGCTTGCGAGCGCGGATGCGCGGCACCGTCATCCGTCGCACCGGCTCTGGCAAGGGATGCGCCCGCGACGTCGAGGTATCCAGCGTGAATGTGGTTGACATGCGTTCCTCCCTAGCCTGCACTGCGCCGGCTGTCAGCAGCAGCGGTGGCGGAATTTTTCAGCGTTATGCGCCCTGTCCCGCCAGCGGCTGGCCATTTTCCTTGACGAAACCCGCCGGCAGCGGCTGTTCCAGAACTTCCAGCACGGTTTCCACGGGCCGGCACAGCCGCACGCCTTTGGAAGATACCACGATCGGCCGTTCCACCAGAACCGGATTCGCAACCATCGCCGCCAGAATCTCTTCGTCGCTGGCACGTTCCAGCACTGCGGCCTCGGGCGCCTTTGAACGCAGCAGATCGCGCGCCGACAGCCCCGCCACCGCCAGCAATGACAGCAACTGGCCGCGCGTCCAGCCCGTCTGCAGATATTCGATCACCTGCGGTTCGGAACCGCTGGCACGGATCGCCGCCAGCGCATTGCGCGAGGTGCCGCATTTCGGATTGTGGTAAATGACGATCATGGCATTGCCTTCCTGTGCTGGCGTTTTCGCAGTCCGGGCGCGGTGTCCGGCAATATCACCCGGCCAGCCCCTGCTGATAACGTTCCGGCTTGAAGCCCGCCATCAGCACCCCCTCGCCTTCGAGGATCGGGCGCTTGATCATGGCCGGCTGCACCAGCATGGCCGCAATGGCGGCGGCTTCATCCATGGCCTGCCGTTCCGCCTCCGGCAATTTGCGCCAGGTGGTGCCGGCCCGGTTCAGAACCTTGTCCCAGCCCAGTGCATCGCACCAGCGGCGCAGATCGGATTGTGCCACGCCCTCCTTGCGGTAATCGTGGAAATGATAGGCAACCCCCGCTGCATCCAGCCAGGCGCGGGCCTTTTTCATGGTGTCACAATTGCGGATTCCATAGAGCACAAGCGACAATTTTCGAACATCTTTCGGATTGGGTGAACGGGGCGCGGGCAACGGGCTGCCACAGACCGGCACTGTAATGCACGCCGGCCACAACCGGCAAGGCCGGGCCGCGCGGGCGCGCATGACGCGGCCCGGCAAAAGCAACCCGGTTTCCGCCCCGGCATCCAAATTCTTCGCTTGCCTCGGCGGCATCTGCGGCTATGCGGACTGACACGACCGCTGCAAATGGCTGCATGCAATGCCGCCATTTGTCAGGCCTGTGCCGCATTTGTTGCCGCGAAGTTCGCGCCATGACCGGAAGGATGATTCGGATGCACCCGATTACGCAAAAACTGCTGTCGCGCATGAAGCTGCCACTGATTGGCTCGCCGCTGTTCATCGTTTCCAATCCGGAACTGGTGATCGCGCAATGCCGCGCCGGCATCATCGGCTCCTTTCCCAGCCTGAACGCCCGACCGCTGCCGCAGTTCGAGGACTGGCTGAAACAATTGCATGACGAGCTCGGCCCGGATGACGCCCCCTATGCCGTCAACCTCATCGTGCACAAGACCAACAACCGGCTGATGGAGGATCTGGAGCTGGTGGTGAAATACAAGGTGCCCATGGTCATCACGTCGCTGGGTGCCCGCACCGATGTGTTCGACGCCATCCACAGCTATGGCGGAGTCGTCCTGCACGATGTCATTCACAACCAGTTCGCGCGCAAGGCCATTGAAAAAGGCGCCGATGGCCTCATTCCGGTTGCGGCCGGGGCCGGCGGCCATGCCGGCACTCTGTCGCCCTTTGCGCTGGTGTCGGAAATCCGCGAATGGTTCGATGGGCCGGTTGCGCTTTCGGGCGCGCTCGGCAACGGCCGGTCGCTGTTCGCAGCGCAGGCAACCGGCGCCGATTTCGGCTATATGGGCACGGCCTTTGTCGCCACCGAAGAAGCCCATGCCGATGAACGCTACAAGCAGGCCATTGCCGAGCATAGCGCATCCGATATCGTCTATTCGGATCTGTTCACCGGCGTGCATGGCAATTATCTGAAGCCATCCATCCGCGCCGCCGGTCTTGACCCCGACAATCTGCCCAAGGGCGATTATTCAACCATGGATTTCGGTTCCGGCGGCAATATGAAGTCCAAGGCCTGGCGCGATATCTGGGGTGCCGGTCAGGGCATCGGCTCGATCAAGGAAGTCTTGCCGACGGCCGAACTGATCGCGCGGCTTGCCCGCGAATACAAGGAAGCCCGCGCCCGCATGATCGAAGTCAGCAAGCCTTTCGTCTGAGGCGCAGTTGCATCCGGCCGGCCGGACCGTCGGGCGCGGCTGTTACAGACAGCGCTGGCCGTCGCGGCCCGCCGATTTCAGCGCCTGCCAGGCCGCGGCCGGCCAGTCGCTGAGGATGAGCGCCGCCCCGGCCGGCGCCAGCGCCGCGCCACCTGCATTGGCCGTCGTGGCCGGGCTTTCCTGCACGACGATCAGCCCGGCCTGACGCGCCTGCACCGCCAGACCCGAAGCCGCCGGCGACAGCACAACCGCCAGACGCCGCGAAGATGCCGCGCGCAAGGCGGCGATATCCGCCGCCGATCGCGCCCGTGCTGCAACCAATATCGCTGCATCCGCGCGCAGCATGGCCGCAGCATTTCCGGCGGAATCAGCCACCAATATGACCTGATTCTGCATCCCCGCCGTGCGCACATCCGCCACCAGCCGCGCCACTGGCACGCCCGCCACCGGCCGCAGCATCAGATAGGCGCCATTGCGCTTCGCCCACAGCAGCCCTTCCTCCAGCGTCGGCATGCGTTCCTCGGCGACGCGGCCGCGCCCGTCCTTCAGAAACAGGCGGCGCAATTCCGGATAGCTCTTGCCCGCCACCGGGCCATTGCCGGTGGTGGTGCGCTGCAACACTGGGTCCGCAATCAGCATCAGCACGCCATCCGCAGACGCAGCAACCCCGGTTTCGATCATGACCGGCCCGATTCCATTGACCCGGTCGAAACTCTCCAGGCTGGATTCGGCTTCCTGCGGCCCGCGCCGGCCATTGCGGGCTGCAACCAGCGCCAGATTATTGCGCTGCAGGCAGTCCAGCACGGCTGTAACCGGCGGCAGAGCCGCGCGCGCCGGGCGATTGATCTGCACCCGGCCGACCGTGCAGGCGGGCAATAATGCAGCCGATAACAGAGCAGCGGTTACGACAATCACGCGCATGCCGAGGGTCTTAGCGGCATCCGCCCGCGACCGGAAGCCAGCCGCGCGCCATTCGTCGACCGGTTTACAGGCACAAACGGGACTGGCGGGCGGACGTGACAGCGGCTAGCATTCCGATCAGGCTGGATGCGGGGAGAGTCGTGACAGCAACGGAGATTTACGATTTCGTCATCGTCGGCGCTGGTTCCGCCGGCTGCGTCATGGCTGGCCGCCTGTCCGAGGATGCGCAGACGAAAGTGGCGCTGCTGGAAGCCGGCGACAATGCCAAATCGCTGCTGATCGACATGCCGGCCGGGCTGGGCGAAATCATTCCGCCACAGAAACCCAATATATTCAACTGGAGCTACTGGACAGAGCCGCAACGTCATCTGAACAATCGCCGGCTGTACTGGCCGCGCGGGCGCGGGCTGGGCGGTTCTTCTGCCATCAACGGTATGGTCTATATCCGTGGCCACAGCAGCGACTACGACCGCTGGGCGCAGGCTGGCTGCACAGGCTGGGGCTGGGCGGATGTGCTGCCCTGGTTCCGCCATGCCGAGGATTCCGAACGCGGCAGCAGTGAATGGCACGGCGCTGGCGGCCCGCTGGCGACTTGTCAGCGCATGTCGCCCAACCCGCTCAATCAGGCGTTCATCGATGCCGCCATCGAATATGGCCTGCCGGCAACCGATGATTTCAATGGCGCCCAGATGGAAGGCGCCGGCCGCTATGATTCCACCATCCGCAACGGCCGGCGCTGGTCGGCGGCGCGTGCCTATCTGACGCCGGCCGTGCGGCGGCGACGGAATCTGACCATTCTGACTGGCGCCACGGCGGAAAAGCTGCTGTTCGACGGCCGCCGCGCCACCGCCGTCCTGTATTCGGGCGGCAAGGTCGTGCATGGGCGGCGCATCATCCTCTGTGGTGGTGTGATCAATTCCGCGCAGTTGCTGCTGTTGTCGGGCATCGGCCCCGGCGCGCATC
>CAZIAA010000081.1:0-7061 GCA_964537365.1 uncultured Sandaracinobacter sp. | reverse complement strand
ATCGGCGTGGGTGCGTCGGTCGTTGTGGCGCAGATAATCCAGCCAGGTGGCGACGGTAAAGCGCTCGAACCACAATTCGGGGTCGGCCAGATCGCGCAGCAGCGTCCATTGATGCGCGCCATCGCGCCGCCGGATGCGCCGGCGCTCGGACATCACCGACAGGAAATCGGCAATATCATGTTCATTGATGCGATAGCGAATGGTGATTGCAATCGGGCCGCTGCGATTGGTGATCGGCACTGCGGTTTGCGGCGCGCGCCAGCGCGCCAGCGGGTCGAGATTGGTTTCCAGCACCCTGGGCAACGGGCGCAGCATGCCAATGAAGATGGTGACGATCTGCAGTGCGGCCGCGGTCAGCAGTGCCACGGTCAGGCTGCTGTGTTCGGCAATGGCGCCGGCCATCCAGGCGCCCGCCGCCATACCGCCAAAGGCCGACATCTGATACAGCGCCAGCGCCCGGGCCACCACCCAGCGCGGGGCCGACAATTGCACCGTGACATTGAATGTGGCGAGCGCCAGCACCCAGCCTGCCCCCGCCAGCAGCAGTGCCGGTATGGTCAGGAAGATGCTTTGGCTGAGGCCGCTGATGGCCGTACCAAGCGCGAAGACCACCGTTGCGCCGCGCACCAGCCGTTCGGTGCTGAGCAGATTGCGCAGGCGCCGCATCAGCAAGGCGCCCAGCACCGCGCCGACGCCAAAGCCGCCGAGCAATATACCGTAAGTCAGGGCGCCGCCGGAAATCTTGTCGCGGGCAATCAGCGGCATCAGGGCTGCGATGGCGCTTGCGGAAAGGCCGAACAGCAATGCCCGAAACAACACCAGCCGGATGACCGGCGACAGCAGCACATAGCGCACTCCCGCCGCCATGGCGAGGTCGATGCGTTCCGCCGGCAGTTCCCGGGGCGGCATATCCGGGCGCCAGCGCGCCAGCACGGCAATGAGGCCGATATAGCTGATGGCGTTGATGAAGAATGCCGCGGCGGCGCCGGCGGCGGCAACGATGGCGCCACCAACCGCCGGGCCGAGGCTGCGCGCTATGTTGAAGCCCATGGAGTTATAGGCAACAGCCGCTGGCAAGGCCGGTCGCCTGACCATGTCGCCGACCGATGCCTGCCAGGCCGGTGCGTGCAGCGCCGTGCCGCAGCCGATCAGGAAAGTGAATGTCAGCAGCGTGACGGGAGTCAGCCAGTCCATCCAGGCAAAGATGGCAAGCCCGGCCGAGACCAGCAGCATCAGGCATTGCGCCAACAGCATGACCTTGCGGCGGTCGAGATTGTCGGCAATGGCCCCCGATGGCAGTGCCAGCAGCAGGATGGGCAGCGCGATCGACGCCTGCACCAATGCCACCATCTGCTGCGAAGAGGACAACAGCACCATCAGCCAGGCAGCGCCGACCGACTGGATCTGGCCGCCGAAATTGGACGCGACGCTGGTGCCCCAGACCGAGCGGAAAATCCGGTAATCCCATGGCGAAGCAGAAGGCTGGTCTGATTCGGCCGGGGCGGGATTATCCACTCTTGATGTCCTCCATGGGGGTTGAGATTGCTGCAAAAGCGGCAGTCAGGCAAGCGCTTTGCGGCCCGCCCGTGCCGGCGGCACGAACGGATTATGCGATGCAGCAGCCTGAGGGTGTCGCCAGCGACCAGGATTGGCGCGGCCCTGTCGTCAGGGTCCGCGCCAACGCCGGCTGTTTTTGTTAGAGGATGAAGCGGCTGAGGTCGTTGTCGTGGGCGATTTCCTGCAACTGCTGGCGGACATAGGCAGCGTCCACGCTCAGCTTTTGCGTGCTGTCGCCGGCGGCTTCATAGCTCAGTTCCTCCAGCAGCTTTTCCATCACTGTCTGCAGGCGCCGCGCACCGATATTCTCGACATTGTCGTTCACCTGCACGGCGATTGCGGCAATGGCTTCGATCGCATCATCGGTGAAATCCAGTTCCACGCCCTCGGTTGCCATCAGCGCCACATATTGCCGGACAAGCGATGCTTCGGTGTCGGACAGGATGCGCACGAAATCATCCTTGGTCAGCGCGCGCAGCTCCACCCGAATGGGCAGCCGGCCCTGCAGCTCCGGCAGCAGGTCGGACGGCTTCGCGACATGAAAGGCGCCAGAGGCAATGAACAGCATATGGTCGGTTTTCACTGGCCCATGCTTGGTGGCGACCGTCGTGCCTTCAATCAGCGGCAGCAGATCGCGTTGCACGCCTTCGCGGCTGACCGAGCCGCCGCGCACGTCTGAAACGGCGATCTTGTCGATTTCGTCGATGAAGACGATGCCTTGTTCCTCGGCGTTGCGGATGGCTTCGCGGGTGATGTCGTCATCATCGAGGCGCTTGTCACTTTCCTCATTGACCAGCAGTTCCCAGGCATCTTCCACCGGCATCTTGCGGTGCCGGCTGCGCTTCGGGCCAAAGCCCTTCAGCATATCGCCCAGATTGATCATGCCCACCTGCCCCGGCTGCATGCCGGGGATTTCGAACGGCATGTTGGGGCCGCTGTCCTCGACTTCGATATCGACTTCGCGGCCCTTCAGCTGGCCGGCGAAAATGCGGTCACGAAAGGCGAGGCGGGTGGCTTCGGATGCATCCTTGCCGACCAGCGCATCGAGCAGCCGGTTGAGTGCAGCACTTTCCGCCTGTTCGCGCACCGATCCGCGTTTCAGCGTGCGGGTCAGCCGAATCGATTCCTCCACCAGATCGCGAACGATGGAATCGACATCGCGGCCGACATAGCCGACTTCGGTGAATTTGGTGGCTTCGATCTTCAGGAAAGGCGCATTGGCCAGCCGCGCCAGCCGGCGTGCGATTTCGGTCTTGCCGCAGCCGGTTGGCCCGATCATCAATATGTTCTTGGGGGTAACTTCGTCGCGCAGATCCGCCGGCAGCTGCTGCCGGCGCCAGCGGTTGCGCAAGGCAATGGCGACGGCCTTCTTGGCATCCTTCTGGCCGACGATATGGCGATCGAGCGCGGCAACGATGACCTTGGGCGTCAGGTCGCGGTTGTCGCCATCGGTGGCGATGGTGGCTGCATTCATCAGATGGTTTCCAGAGTGAGATTGTTGTTGGTGTAGACGCAGATGTCGGCGGCAATGGCCATGGCCTTGCGGGCGATCTGCTCGGAGTCGAGATCCATGTCGATCACCGCGCGGGCAGCGGCCAAAGCGTAATTGCCGCCGGAACCAATGGCGGCGATTCCGTCATTCGGCTCCAGCACGTCGCCGGTGCCGGTCAGGATCAGCATGGTATCGGCATCGGCCACGATCATCATTGCTTCCAGCCGGCGCAGATAACGGTCCTGGCGCCAGTCCTTGGCCAGTTCGACACAGGCGCGGGTGAGTTGCCCGGGGTGGCGTTCGAGCTTGGTTTCCAGCCGTTCGAACAAAGTGAAGGCATCGGCGGTTGAGCCGGCAAAGCCGCCAATGACCTTGCCGTCAGTGCCCAGCCGCCGCACCTTGCGGGCGTTGGGCTTGATGATCGTCTGCCCCAGCGACACCTGACCGTCGCCGGCAATGACGGTCTGATTGTTCTTGCGAATCCCGAGAATGGTTGTTCCGTGCCAGCTTTGCGGCTGGCTGTCTGGCGTGCTCATGAAAGTCTGGAATACCTTTCCTGTCTGTTCCGGCGGCTGCGGCATGAAGGGCGCTGCCGGACTGCTCCGCTCCGATGTAGGAGTTGCAAGGTGCAATGCAAAGGGCAGGCCGAATTTTGCCCCCCGCGCCGGCTCTTGCGCTTGCAGACGGGCATTGCCAGAAGGGTCGACGTGGCGCTGCAACGTAAACTGGACAGCTGGGTCGAAGCCGGCCTGATCGATGCCGCGACTTCGGCGCGCATCATGGCATTCGAACGGCAGGATTCGCGCCCGATGGCGATCTGGGCGGCGGTTGCTTTGGGCTTGCTGGCGGTGGTGCTGGGTGTGCTGCTGCTGATTTCCGCCACTTGGGACCGCATCCCGGACTGGCTGAAGCTGGGCGTGCACATGGCCTTGCTGCTGGGCTGCGGCGGCTGGTTCTGGCGGGCGTATCGGCAAAGGCGCAAATGGCTGGCGGAAGGCCTGCTGTTCCTGCTGGCGGGGCTGGTTGTTGCCGGCATTGCCCTGCAGGCGCAGGTCTATCAGCTGACCGGGCCGGTATGGGCGTCGCTGTTGCTGTGGCTGGCGCTGGTGGCGCCGGTGCTGCTGCTGGCCGGGCAGACGCGCCTGACCGGGACATTGCTGGCATTGCTGGGCGTGGGCGCGCCGGCGGCCATGGCAATCGCGACCATCGACGATGGCGGTCTCTGGCTGCTGGCACAGGGACTGGCCATGGCCTCACCTTTCGTTTTGCTGTTGCTGGCCGCTGGCATATCGGCGTTGCGGCCGGCGTTTCACATGGCGCTCATCGAAATCGGCTGCGGAATTATCCTGTCGGCCACCAGTCTGGTGCATTTTGCCTGGGCCTTCACCATCGACAAGGCGCAAGCCATGGACAGCCTGCTGCGCATGCTGCCGGTCGCCGTGCTGGCCGCTGCCTGCTATGCGCTGCTGCGCCGCAGGCGCGATCCGGCCGGTTTTCTCCACCCCCGGCTGTTGCCGCCGCTGCTGTTCGGGTCGGTGCTGGCGGCGGCGTTGGCGCTTGCCGTTCCGCATGCCGATAATATGCTCAGCCGGCTGATTGGCGTGCTGCTGTTTGCCGGCTTCTGGGGCTGGGTGGCCCAGGCGGCGGCTGTTACCCGGCAGGAACGCCTGTTTGCGCTGGCGATTGCTGCAATCGCCATTCGCATTTTCATCATCTATCTGGAACTGTTTGGCTCTCTGGCCGCGACCGGCAGTGGCCTCGTGCTGGGCGGGGCGCTGCTGGTGGCGCTGAGCTGGGGCTGGCAACGGCTGACCATTCGTCGCCAGAAGCGCCGGCCGGGCAAGGCCGAGGAACCGCTGGAAGGCCCATCTGCATGAAGCTGGCCCGGGCGCAATTGTGGCTGTTGCTGGCGCTGTGTCTGCCGGCGGTGGTGCTGGGCGGGAATATCCTGCGCCATCAATTCAATCTGGCCGGCGCACAGGAATGGCGCATTCCGATCACTGGTTATGACCCGCGCGATCCGCTGCGCGGCCATTATATCCGCTTCACCTATGACTGGACCGTGGTCGGCGATGTGGATGCCTGTGCGCAGGGGCAATGTCAGCTCTGCCTCGCGCGGCAGGGCGGGCAGGTCATCGCCACCATCCAGACGGATGGCCAGCAATGCCCGGCCCGGGTGGACGCGGCTGCCAGCGACTTGCAACTGCGGCCGCGCTGGCCGCTGCGGCGCATGCAGTTCACCAGCCGCATTTTCGTTTCGGAAAAAAGCGCGCCACAACTGGAAGCGCAGATGCGCGACCATCGCATGCAGGTAGTGGCATTGATCGACCGCAACGGCCGGCTGGTGAACCGGCGGCTGGAAGTGGCGCCGGACCATCCCGGGCTCTGATCGACGCGCCTAGAAGCTGAACCAGGCTGACAGACGGATGTCGCGCCCGGAGAGCGGCGCGAAATCCTTCAACAAGGAACTGTGGCGGCGGGCAGTGACGTTGAACAGATTATTGGCCGAAATGGCCAGACTGAGCGGCCGCGCCGTTCCCCAGGGGCGGATGTTCACTTCGGCGTTCACCAGGGTGTAGCCGGGTGTTTCCGTTTCGAAGGCAGAGACGTGATTTTGCCGGCTGACCCATTCGACTTCGCCGCGCAGATCCAGCGTGTTGTTGCGCAGGTTGAGGCCACCCAGCAGGCGCAGCGGCGGGATTCGCGGCGCCGGGCCGACATCGGTGATGGTGGCGCGGGTGTAATCGGCAAGGCCGTCCGCGGACAGCGTTGCGCCGCCAAAGCTGGCCAGATCCAGCCCGCCCTGCAGTTCGAAGCCGTAATAGCGCGCCTTGCCCTGTTGCAACCGATAGACCGGCAGGCCGTCTTCGATTTCCCCGCTGCGGGCGTCATAAATGAAATTTCTGAACCAGCTGGCATAGGCGGAAGCTTCGATGTGATAGCCATCGCCACGGCCGCGCAGCACCACTTCCGCCCCCCAGGAACGCTCTGTGCGCAGATCGGGGTTGCCGATTTCATAGCTTTGCGTGCCGGCGTGCGGGCCGTTGGCGAACAGTTCCTCGGCCGCTGGCGCGCGCACGCCGCGGGCAAGATCAAGGCTGATACGCCAGTTCTCGGCCAGCGCGTGCGATGCCCCGAATGACGCGGAGAAGCTGTTGAAGCTGCGGCTGCCGGCAAAGAAATCCGCATCGGCGCGCGGTTTCGCGGTGGCGGTCGAATGTTCGTAACGCGCCCCGGCCTGCAGCTTCAACGCGCCATAATCGAGTTGTTGCAGCGTGAAGAAGCCGATTTCGCTGGCGGAATTTTCCGGCAGAAATGCTTCTTCGCCAGTAACGTCGAAATCGCGCAGGGTGAATTGCGCGCCGGTCGCGCCCTTCCAGACGCCATGCTGCGTCTGCACCAGTTCCAGCCGCCCCTCCAGCCCCTTGCTGGTGAATGTCGTGCCGATTTCGCCATCTTCTTCAAGCTCGTCATGGCGGTAGCTGGCATAGCCGAAGCGGGTGTTGATGGCGGACAGGATATCGCCATCGGTGCGGATTTCGGCGCGGGCGTCGAAACGATTCTGCACCAGGTCGATGCGCGGCGCTTCCTGGGCTTCGCCAGGCCGGGTCGCATAGCGCAGCGGAACGCCATAGAAACTGTCATAACGGCTGTAGGAAATGCCGAAATTGCCGGTGTCGGTGATGAAGGCGAGGCCGGCGCCCGCCGTCCAGGTCCGGCTCATCGAATTGGGCAATTTGCCGTGGATGGCGGCGGTGCCGGCAAAGTCGAGCGGTTCGCCTGTCGCATCAACCTGCTGATCCAATGGCAGCTGGCTGGATTGCAGGGCTTGTGCGCGCGCGCTGGACGAAAGCGCATGACCGCCGATTCTCAGATCGTCGGTTTTCAGATAACTGCCATCGGCGTGCAATACGAAGCGCTTGCCGATGGCGATGTCGGCGGCGGCGCTGGCGGAACGCTCATTGGCGGCCGAACCCCAGCCGGCGAGGCCCTGCACATGGATGGCCTCGTC
>CAZIAA010000080.1:0-7076 GCA_964537365.1 uncultured Sandaracinobacter sp. | reverse complement strand
CCGGCCATGCGGCTGATTCCAGTCGATCACCGGGGTGATCGGCAGGATGCGGTGCGGGTTGATGCCGGGGTGGCTGTAATAATAATGCCGCACGATATGGTCGAAATGCACTGTCCCGGCGACGCCCGGATGCTGATACAATTCCCGCGTCCAGCCCCACAAATTGCGATATTCGCGCAGCCACGCCCGGTTGCATTTGAAATGCGTGTGATAGACCAGATCGAAGCGCACCAGCGTGGTGAACAGCCGCCAGTCGGCTTCGGTCAGCTGCGCGCCGGTCAGATAGCGTTTCCGCGCCAGCAGTTCCTCCAGCCAGTCCAGATCGCGGAATACCGCCTGCACGGCTTCGTCATAGGCCGGCTGTGAGGTGGCGAAGCCCGCCTTGTAAACGCCATTGTTGATATTGTCATAGATGCGGGCGTTCAGGGCATCGATTTCGGCGCGCAACCCGGCCGGGCAGTAATCCGCGCGGTTGCCGGTCAGGCCGTCAAAGGCGCTGTTCAGCATGCGGATGATTTCCGCGCTTTCGTTGGAAACGATGGTCTGGCGCTGTTTGTCCCACAACACCGGCACCGTCACCCGCCCGGTCATGCCCGGCAAGGCCCGCAGATAGATATCGCGCAGATAACGGCTGCCATAGAGCGTGTCTCCGGTTGCACCGGGAAAATCCGTGCGGAATTCCCAGCCTTCCGCCAGCATCTCCGGGTGCACGACCGACACCGAAATATGCTCCTCCAGCCCCTTGATGGCGCGGGTAATCAGGGTGCGATGCGCCCAGGGGCAGGCATAGCTGACATATAAGTGATAGCGCCCGCTTTCGGCCGGGAAGCCGCCTTCGCCGCTGGGGCCGGGGGCGCCATCCGCCGTCACCCAGTTGCGAAAGGCAGCGGCGCTGCGTTCGAACCGGCCGCCAGACTTGTCGGTCTCATACCATTTGTCCTGCCATTGGCCGTCCACCAGCAATCCCATGGCTTTTCTCCTTTCAAAACGGCGCGGCGGGCTCAGGCCGCGGCGCGTTCGGCATCGGCGGCGCGCGCCGTGCGCGTTGCGTCTGTCCACCACAGCAATTCCTGCAGCATCGAATCCAGCGCCGGCTTCAACACCGCATCGACCGCGGCCATGTCGCCATCCGAGCCCAGCGGCGATACCTGAAAGAATTCGCCACCGCCCAGATGCACGGCATTGCGCAGCGGCACCATCTGCAGTTCGACGGCAATGGCGCGCAGATGCTCGATGGCGCGCGCGGCGCCCACGCCGCCATAACCGATCGCCGCCATCGGCTTGCGGTTCCATTCGACATAGGCCTGATCCAGCGCATTCTTCAGCGCCGCCGGGATCGAATGGTTATATTCGGCGACCAGAAAGATATAGCCATCGAAACGCCCGATCCTGTCCTGCCAGGCACGCGCGCGCGGATCGGCGGACGGCATCCACAGATTGGACGCCGCTTCATCGAAGAACGGCAAATCCTGCTGGCGCAGGTCGATCAGTTCGAAATTGAAATCGGGATGGTCGCGGACATGCTCCATCACCCAGCCAGCGACCTTGTCGGCCATGCGCGCCTGCCGCGTGGAACCAATGATGATGGCGATTTCGGGCTTGCTCATTTGCCTTGCTCCTGTCTGTTGGGTTTGTGTCGACAACAGACATGGCGCAAGATAGCGTTCGACTCCAGATGCCAAAAAGGCAATCCGGCGTTCGTTATTTTCGAACAATGGCTCTGCAAACCCGGCGCCTCAACAGCAGCGAAACCCGCCCTTGCCGCCTACGCCATAACGCGCGTTCTGGCGGTTGCGAAAAAAGGCGGCATAGCTCATCGGCGTCTGTTCCGGATGGTGTTCGGCCATATGCCGCAGATAATTTTCATAGGACGGCACGCCAACCAGCATGTTCGCGCCATGGCACAGCCAGCGCCAGCCCTTGCGGATCGCATTCATGCCGCCGCGCCTTCCCCGGGCGATGGCGCACCAATTTCCCGGGTCGTCGGATGGTCGGCCCGCCAGGCCGCGCGGCAGGCGCGGATGCCATAGACAACGACCACGGCCACCACCAGCATGAACAGCAGGCACAAAGCTGCATCGACCCGGTCGTTCATCAGAATCTGGGCCATTTCCTGCATGTCCCTGGCCGGCGCGACGACAATGCCTTCGGCCATGTTTGCCGACAACATGCGGGCATGCGCGACGAAGCTGACGCGGGGATCAAAGGACGGCGCGATCTTCTGCCAGCCCGCCGTCATCGTGCAGATCACCAGCCACAGCGCCGGCAACGCCGTCACCCAGGCAAAGCGATGCCGCTTCATGCGGAACAGCACGACGGTCGCCACCACCAGCGCAATCGCCGCCAGCATCTGATTGGCGATTCCGAACAATGGCCACAAGGTGTTCACCCCGCCCAGCGGATCGGTCACGCCCTGATGCAGGAAAAAGCCCCAGGCGCTGACACACAGCACGGTTGCAATGATATTGGGCCCCACCGCCGAGGCATGGCGGAAGGAAGGCGCGGCCAGCCCGATCAGATCCTGCAGCATGAAGCGCCCGGCGCGGGTGCCGGCATCGACGGCCGTCAGAATGAACAAAGCTTCGAACAATATGGCAAAGTGATACCAGAATGCCTTCATATTATCGCCGCCGGTCACCTGGTGGAAGATTTCCGCCATGCCAACGGCCAGTGTCGGCGCCCCGCCGACGCGCGAAACGATCGACAATTCGCCGACTTCCTCGGTGATCTGTTCGATGGTGGCAGCTTCGATCGGAAAGCCCATCGCAGTGACGGCCGCGGCCGCGCTTTCGGCCGTGGTGCCAACCACGGCGGCCGGGCTGTTCATGGTGAAATAGACCCCGGGATCAAGGATCGAGGCGCTGATCAAAGCCATGATGGCGACAAAGCTTTACATCAGCATGCCGCCATAGCCGATGAAGGGGGCATCGCGTTCATTGGCAATCAGCTTTGGAGTCGTACCCGATGAAATGAGGGCGTGGAATCCCGACACCGCGCCACAGGCAATGGTGATGAACAGAAACGGAAACAGCGACCCCGACCACACCGGCCCGGAGCCGTCGACAAATCGCGTCAGCGCCGGCATCTGCAGCGTCGGCGACACCAGAATGATGCCGATTGCCAACCCCAGGATGGTGCCGATCTTCAGAAAAGTGGTGAGATAATCGCGCGGCGCCAGCAGCAGCCACACCGGCAGCATGGCGGCAATGGCACCATAGGCAATCATCGCCCAGGACAATTGCAGCGGCGACCAGGTGAAGAAAGGCGCCAGCACCGGCGATTCCGCCACATGCCGGCCATAGACGATGGCCAGAAACAGCCCGACCACGCCAATCAGCGACATTTCGCCAATGCGCCCGGGGCGGACAAAGCGGCCGTAAATCCCCATGATGACCGCCAGCGGCATGGTCGCCGCCACGGTGAACAGGCCCCAGGGGCTGTCGGCCAGCGCCCTGACAACAATCAGCGCCAGCACCGCCAATATGATGACCATGATCATGAAGGTGCCGAACAAGGCGACGACACCGGCGACCGGCCCCATTTCCATGCGCACGATTTCGCCCAGCGACTTGCCGTCGCGACGCATGGAGATGAACAGAATGATGAAATCCTGCACCGTGCCGGCCAGAACCGCGCCGAACAGGATCCACAAGGTGCCGGGCAGATAGCCCATCTGCGCCGCCAGCACCGGCCCGACCAGCGGCCCGGCCCCGGCAATGGCTGCAAAATGGTGACCGAACAGCACATAACGGTTGGTCGGCACATAATCGAGGCCGTCATTATGCCGGCAGGCGGGCGTCGGGCGCGCCGGATCGAGCTGCAACACCCGCCGGGCAATGAAGCGGCTGTAATAGCGATAGGCGATCAGATAAACCGACACCGCCGCCACCACGATCCACAATGCATTGACGGTTTCGCCGCGCTCGGTCGCCAGGACCGACAGCGCCAGCGCCCCCAGCAAACCGACCAGCAGCCATGGGCCATGCTGTTTCAGCGCCGTTGCAGTCATCATCTGCTCCCTGCCATTTCTTAACCCCTGGTCTGGAAACATAAATCCATAGCGGGGTAACCGCCAACCAGAATTTTTCGCCGGGCAGGCCTTGAAACCACATCTCCAGATGATAGTCTGACCGCCTTCGCGCCCCTGCCCCCGGCCATAATCCGCGCCGGAATGCCGCTGACGCTATCCCGTCACCGCGTGGCGCAGGGCCATTCGCACCCTTCCCACTCATGGAGTAACGACAACTGGCCTGGATCTCCCGGACACCCGTATGGGAATTTCTCAGCGGCTTCTACAACCACTGGCAAACCCTCTCGCATCTGCTGTTCATTCTGATCGGCACCATCATTGCCGTCAGCGCCGTACATATCTTCCTGCGCCGCCGCGCGCGCCGCGCCCGCGCCCGCGGATATGGCTGGCGACACGCCTTTTCCGCAGCCCTCAATGCGCCCTTGCAGGCGCTGATCTGGATCATCGGTCTCAGCCTCGCCGAACAGGTGCTGACGGCGGCCGGCCACGCGCCTTTTCTGGCGACGGTGTTTCCGCCCTTGCGCGCCATGGTGGTCACCATCGCCCTGGTCTGGTTCCTGATTCGGCTGACGCGCGAAGCGCAGGCCAATCTGCGCCGCGAAGCCATCCGCCAGGGGCGGGAATTCGACGAAACCACAGCCGACGCGACTGGCAAGGCCGTCACCGCCCTCAGCATCACCATTGCCGTGCTGCTGATCATGCAGACCTTCGGCTTTTCGATCACCAGCCTGCTTGCCTTTGGCGGCATTGCCGGCATCGCCCTTGGCTTTGCCGCGCAAGGGCTGGTCGCCAATCTGCTGGGCGGAATCACCATCTATGCCAGCCGCCCGTTCAAGGTCGGCGATCACATCGTTTTCCCGGGCACCAACGCCAATGGCGGCTATGCCGGCTGGCTCGCCGGCGAAGTGCAGCGCATCGGCTGGCGGGCAACGCGCATTCTGGACTGGAACGGCAAACCCTTTTACGTGCCCAATGCCAAATTCAACACCGAGACCATCATCAACCATTCGCGCATGAGCTTCCGGCAGGTGTCGGAATATGTGCGCATCCGCCTGCAGGACGCCGACAAGGCGCCCGGCATCGTCACGGACGTCAACGCCATGCTGACCGACCATCCCGATATGGGGGATTATTTCGTCTTCTGCCTCGATGGCTTCGGGGAATTCGCCCTCAACCTTTACCTCTATGCCTATACCGCTGGCACGGTCACAGCCTATACCGATTACATGCGCGTCAAACAGGACATATTGTTCCGCATTGCCGGGATCATTTCCGACCATGGCGCCAAACTGGCCGTGCCGGTGTCGACCGTCTATCTGCCCAAAGAAGCCTGAGCCCCCCTCTCCTTCGGTCCCTTCGGCGCGAAAAAGCCCTCTTGCGGTGCCGCCGCAACTGGAGGAACATCCCCCGCACGTTCGACAAGAGCGTGATTCGGGGGAAAACGGCTCGCTACCGGCACGGCGGGCCTTGCGCTTCCGGATTTTCGGTCGGAAAGATCAATTTTTCGATCGGAAAGACTGTCGGCCGCAGCCGTTCCTGCACATCCGGGGAGACAATATGAGCGATTTCGGAATTCTGGCCTATGGCGCCTATGTGCCGGTTACAAGGCTGCAGCGCCGCGCGATCCATACCCTCAATGCCTGGTTTGCGCCGGGGCTGGCGTCGCTTGCCAAAGGCGAGAAAGCCGTCGCCAACTGGGACGAGGACAGCATCACCATGGCCGTCGAAGCGGCCCGCGATACGCTGGAAAATTGCGACCGCGCCGCGATCGAACAATTGACTCTGGCCTCCACCACCTTGCCATTTGCCGACCGGCAGAATGCCGGCGTGGTCAAGGAAGCGCTCAATCTGGATGACGCCGTCGGCACACTCGATATCACCGGCTCGCAGCGCGCCGCCACCAGCGCGCTGACCGCGGCGCTGGATGGCAGCCGGCAGACTTTGGTGATGGCGGCCGAAATCGCCACGCCAAAACCGGCATCGGCACGCGAAATGACCAGCGGTGACGCCGCCGCCGCCATTCTTGTCGGCACTGGCCGGCCGCTGGCCCGGCTGGTAGCGCGGCACAATGTCAGCATGGATTTCGTCGACCATTTCCGCGCCACCGGCGAAGCGCATGACTATGACTGGGAAGCACGCTGGATTCGCGATGAAGGTTTTGCCCAGATTCTGGCGCCGGCCATCGCCACTCTGCTCGACCGGGCCGGGTTGCAAGGTTCCGATATTGATCATTTTCTGGTGCCGGTGTCCGTGCGCGGGGTGCCGGAAATGCTGGCCAAAAAGGCCGGCATCGCGGCAACCGCCATTGCCGATACGCTGATCGCCGGCATTGGCGACAGCGGCGCCACCCACCCGTTGCTGATGCTGGCTGCCGCGCTGGAACAGGCACAGCCGAAATCCCGCATCCTGCTGGTCAGCTTCGGGCAGGGCTGTGATCTGCTGCTGTTCGAAGCAACGGACGCCATTGCCGCAACCCGGCCACGGCTGGGGGTTTCCGGCTGGCTCGCGCGGCGGCAGGAATCCGACAATTACGCCCGCTATCTGTTTCATCGTGGGCTGTTCGATCTCGATCGCGGCATGCGCGCCGAAGCCGACAACAAGGTTGCATTGACGGCGTTGTGGCGCAACCGCAAGGCGGTGTTCGGGCTGGTCGGCGGCCGCTGCACCAAAACCGGCGTGGTGCAATTCCCGAAGTCGGACATCAGCATCGGCGGCAACAGCCGCGACATCGGCACGCAGGAAGATTATCCGCTGGCGGAAGTGCCGGCAAAAATCACCACCTGGACCGCCGACAGCCTGACCTATTCGCCCAATCCGCCCAATTGCTATGGCAATATCGATTTCGAAGGCGGCGGCCGGATGACGGCCGAATTCACCGATTTTCCCGAATCCGATCTGGCGGTCGATGCGCAGTTGCGCATGATGTTCCGCATCCATTCCTTCGATGAACCCCGTGCATTCCGCAGCTATTTCTGGAAAGCTGCGCCTGCATTCTGAAAGGAGACAGAAAAATGGCCAAAGGTATTCGCGACAAGGTGGCCATCCT
>CAZIAA010000079.1:0-7122 GCA_964537365.1 uncultured Sandaracinobacter sp. | reverse complement strand
AGGAAAAGACTTATGCGCTGCACTGTTCTGCTTGCTCTTGCCGCCGCCATATTCGCCCCCGCCACATTCGCCCTTGCGCCCGCCAACGCCGGCAACCCGCAGGGCAGGCTGCAGGTGAAAGCCATGGTTTCCACCGTGCGCACCGATGGCAAGATCGACAAGGTCTACAGCGATCTGGTGCCGCTTCCCGGCGGCACCGACAGCAGCAGCAACCACAATGTGGTGCCGACTGTGGCGGTGGAATATTTCGCAACGCCGAATTTCTCCATTGAAACCATCTGCTGCCTGACCCAGCACACGGTCTATGGCCGTGGCGCCGTGCATGGCGCCGAACTGGTGAACCACGCCCTCGTCCTGCCGGCCACGGTCACGGCAAAGCTGCATCAGGATATCGGCGCCGGCATCAAGCCCTATGTCGGGGTGGGGCCGACATGGTTCTTCTTCATCAACGAAAAGCCCGGCGCCGATCTGCGCGCGCTCGGCGCCGAGCGGCTGACGCTCAGCAACAAATTCGGTGTTGCGCTGCAGGCAGGCGTCGACATTCCGGTCAACGCCCGCGGGCTTGGCATCAGCCTCGATGCCAAGCGCTATTTCGTCAGACCTTCGCTGCGGGTGTATGATTCGAACGACACCGAAATCCTGCACAGCCGCCACAAGCTCGACCCCTGGGTGCTGAGCGCCGGGCTCGCTTATCGCTTCTGAGCCGGGGCCGCCCGCCAGAGACGGCAGGCGCTTCTGCTTCAGGCCAGGGCCGGGTTGACCAGAATCTTCACCGGCCCGTCCTTTTCCCCCAGCGCCCGGAAGGCATCGGCGACGCCGGAACGGCCAGTGGTGCCGGAAATCAGCGGCTGCACATCAATGTGCCCTTCAGCGATATTGTGCAGCGTCGCGGCGAATTCCGCGGCATCATAGGCATAGCTGAAATCAATGCGGAGTTGCTTGGTGATGGCCAGCGACGGCTGGAACTGGTCGTCCTCCATGCACACGCCCACGACCACCAGCCGCGCCGTCGGCGGCGCCGACTGGATCAGATTCTGGATGAGGCCGGGCACGCCGACACATTCGAAGATGATGGCATCGCGTCTGTGCCGGCCGGACAGACTGGCAGCGCCAAAGCTGGCCATATTGGCCGGCACGTCGAAATCCTCCCAATGCGCATGCGGCGAGGATTGCGCCGGATCGACAATGATGTCGGCCCCCATGCGTTCCGCCATGCGGCGCCGGCTGGCGGAAAAATCGCTGGCGACAACCGGGCCCAGCCCCCGCCTTTTCAGCGCTGCAATCACAGCGAGACCGACCGGCCCGCAGCCAATCACCAGACAGACGCTGTCCGCGGCCGGACTGGCCTGATTGACTGCATGTTCACCCACCGACATCGGCTCCACCAGCGCCGCGGCCTCCGCCGACAGCCCATTGGGCACAGGCAGCAGCAGATCCTCCTGCAGCACGATCCGCTCGGCAAAACCGCCCGGAAAACGGTTGGAATAGCCGACCGTCTCGACGCCTTGCGGGCCAATGGCCAGCGGCATCGACACCACATGCGTGCCGGCTTTCAATGCGCCACTGGTGCCGGGGCCATGGTCGAGGATTTCGGCGCTGAATTCATGCCCGAACACGATGTCGGCGGCCGGATCGACATTGTCCGGCGCGCCGGCGCGGCGATTCAAGTCAAGCAGATGGTCGAGATGGTGCAGCGCATGCAGGTCGGAGCCGCAAATGCCGCAGACCAGCGTTTTCGCCAGCACCTGCCCGGCCTGTGGCACTGGTTCGGCGATTTCGCCCTCGACCAGTTCCCGGCCCCGCCGCAATACAGCTTTCATTCCGATTCTCCTTCATCACCGCCCAGGGCGGATCAGGCATCAGGCATCAGGCATCCATTTGGCCAGATTCGGCTGACCGGTGTGTGCAGTCAGACCGCCATCGACCGGCACCGACGCCCCGGTCACACAGGACGCATCATCGGACGCCAGAAAGACAATGACCTTGGCGATTTCCGCAGGCCGGGCGAAACGGCCCATCGGCACCACGTCATTCCAGGCATCGTGCAGACCCGGCACCGAATCCACCGTTGACATGAGGAGCGGCGTTTCCACCGGGCCGGGACAGACGGCATTGCAGCGGATATTTTCCCGGGCATGGTCGATGGCGACACAGCGGGTATAATTGATAACGCCGGCCTTGGCGGCGTTATAGGCAGTGAAATAATAGTCCGCCGCCATTCCGGACGCCGACGCCGTGTTGACGATGGCGCCGCCGCCGCTCTTGCGCATGGCTGGTATGGCCGCGCGACAGCCATAGAATACGGCATTGAGATCAACCTCGATCACCTGCCGCCAGTCGGCAACCGCGAGATCGGGGGTGGCCCCGAAACAGCCGATGCCGGCATTGTTGACGAGAATGTCCAGCCGCCCGAATTGCGCAACCGTCGTATCGACAACAGCCTGCATGGAGTCCGGGTCGGCGACATTGGTGGCAACAAAGCGCGCGGCATCGCCCAGTTCCTGCGCCAGTTCCGCACCTTCGCTGCCTTGCAGATCGGCAATCACCACGGCGGCGCCTTCGCCGTGCAGCAACCGCACCGTTGCAGCGCCAATCCCCGAAGCACCCCCGGTCACGATCGCGACACGGCCGTGAAAACGCCCCTCAACCAGCTTTGACATCGCTTGCTTTCCCCTCTCTGCAGCTATGCTATGATAGCCATGGAGCCAGAGTCAAAGCGATTCGTCATCATCTGCGACTCCGGGGGAGAAGATATGGACATGGCAAAAGACAGCAGCACCACAGCCAGCCGTGCCGGTGCCGGCACCAGCCGGCTTCGCAGCGGCGGCGAACTGGTCACCGATGCCCTGAAGGCCGCTGGCGTGGAAGTGGTGTTTGGCCTCGCCGGTGGCCATCTGGAAGGGCTGTTCAAGGCCTGCGCCGACATGGATGTGCGCATCCTCGATGGCCGCCACGAAGCCGCCGTGGTGCATGCTGCCGATGCCTATGCCCGCACCACCGGCAGACTGGGCGTCGCCATCGTCACCGCCGGCCCCGGTTTCACCAATGCCCTGACTGGTGTCGCCAATGCCAAGCTCGACCGTTCGCCGGTTCTGATCATCTGTGGCGCGCCGCCGGTGCGCGAACTGGAAACCAATGAACTTCAGGGCGGCATCGACCAGATCGCAGCGTCGCAGCCGCTGGCCAAATGGGCCTTGTCGATCCATTCGACGGAACGGCTGCGCGACATGACGGCCATGGCCATCCGCAAGGCGCACGCCATGCCCAGCGGCCCGGTGGTGCTGGAACTGCCAATCGACATCCTGCACATGAGCATCGCCGACGACCGCGCCGCACCCGCCGCCGGCGCCAATGTGCAAACACGTCCGGCGGCATCGGCTGCGGATATTGCAACACTTGTGCAATTGCTGCGCGCGGCGCAGCGGCCAGTGCTCGTTGCCGGACATGGCGCCGCCACTGCCGAAACCGCGGCGGCGCTGCGGCAGTTGACCGGCCGCATCCCCCTGCCGGTGTTCAGCCTGACCCAGGCCGATGGCCTGCTGCCGCCAGGCCATGCTTGCGACGGGGGCGCGCCCGGCATATTGGGTGCCCTTCCCCTGCTCGGCATCGCGCGGCCGGATCTGGTCATTCTGCTGGGCGCGGAAATGGGGTTGCTGCTGGGCGGCCGTTCGGGTGCGGTGGTGCCGCATGAGGCCCGCCTTGCCCAGATCCATTCCGACAGCGCCGAACCCGGCCGCCTGCGCGATGTCGATCTCGCCATCACTGCCGATACCGCGCTCGTCGTTCAGGCACTCGATGAAGCGCTCGGCACCGATGTGCCGGATTTCAGCGGCTGGCGCGATCAGGTCGTCCCGGCGCAGGGCATGGCCGCGGCCGCCTTTGCCGACGCACCGCCCGAAAGCCCGGGCGGCATTCACCCCTGGCACGCCGCCCGAATCATTGCCGAAGTGGCCGGCACCAGCGCCTGCTATGCGCTGGATGGCGGCGAAGCAGCGTCCTGGGCCGGCGATGCAATCAAGGTGGATGCGCCGGGTCGCAAACTGGGGCATGGCTATCTGGGCGCGCTTGGCATCGGCCCGGGCTTTGCCCTCGGCCTGCAGATCGCCCACCCCGACCGCCGCGTGCTGCTGGTCACGGGTGACGGCGGCTTCGGCTTTCACCTGCAGGAACTGGATACCATGATGCGGCACAATCTGCCGATCGTGGTGGTGGTGCTCAACAACCGCGTCTGGGGCATGTCGATTCACGGTCAGCAGCTGATGTATGGCGCCAATTTCAATCTCATCACCAAGCTGGGCGAAACCAGCTATGCCAATGTCGCCAGCGGCTTTGGCTGCCATGGCGAGCAGGTGACCGAAATCGCCGATCTGGCGCCGGCATTGCGCCGGGCGCTGGAGGCCCGGCGCCCGGCGCTCGTCGAAGTCATGGTCGACGCCGAAACCGTCCATCCAGTCACGGTCAGCATGCTGGGCCAGGTCGCCGAAGGCAGCGACGAAGTGATGATCCCCTATTACGAGAATCTGTCCGGCTGAACTTTCCGTAGCCGCGCACACGGCCTATAACAGGGACCGCATACGGGGGCTGCAAGGGAAGGAACGAGACCATGTCCGTCGCGACCGACGCCATTGCGCGCGAAACCGCTGCCATGCAGGCACTGCTGGCCAAACAGCGCGCTTCCTTTATCGCCGAGCTTCCGGCCACCGCCACCATGCGCAAGGACCGGCTGCGCCGCGCCATCGCCCTGGTGCTGGAATACAAGGACGAATTCGTCCAGACGCTCAGCGATGATTTCGGCCATCGTTCCGCCGAACAGTCGCTGCTGACGGACATCCTCGCTTCCGTGAAACCGCTGCGCCACAGCCTGAAGCATGTCGAACAATGGATGCGGCCGGAACGCCGCCGCGTCGATATGCCGCTTTCCCTGTTCGGCGCGCGCGCCCATATCGAATGGCAACCCAAGGGCGTCGTTGGAATCATTGCGCCCTGGAATTTTCCAGTCAATCTGACCTTTGCGCCGCTGGCCAATGTGCTGGCCGCCGGCAATCGCGCCATGATCAAGCCTTCGGAATTCACGCCGGCAACGTCGGAATTGCTGCGCAAGGCCATTGCACAATATTTCAACGATACCGAAGTGGCAGTGGTGACCGGCGGCCCTGAAATCGGCAAGGCCTTTTCCGAACTGGCCTTCGACCATCTGATCTTCACCGGCGCCACTTCGATTGCCCGCCATGTCATGGCGGCGGCGGCCCGGAATCTGGTGCCGGTGACGCTGGAACTGGGCGGCAAATCGCCTACCATATTGTCGCGCTCGGCGGATCTGGAGGCCGCCACCGGCCGCGTGGCGCTGGGCAAGATGATGAACGCCGGGCAGATCTGCCTGGCGCCCGATTACATGCTGGTGCCGGCCGAACGCGAAGCCGAAGTGGTGGCGGGGCTGAAGCGCGCCGCCACGAAAATGTATCCGACCCTGCTTGGCAATGACGATTACACCTCGGTGATTTCGAAACGCCACCGCGACCGGCTGGAAGCGCATGTCGCCGATGCCCGCGCCAAGGGTGCGGAGATCGTCGAAATCAACCCGGCGAATGAGGATTTTTCCAAACAGAATATCAACAAGATGCCGCTCACCCTCATCCGCAACCCGAGCGACGAGATGACCGTCATGCAGGAAGAAATCTTCGGCCCGCTGCTGCCGATCAAGAGCTATACCGCCATCGACGACGCCATCGACTATGTGAACCGCAAGGACCGGCCGCTGGCGCTGTATTGGTTCGGCGATGATTCCGAGGAAGAACGCCGCGTGCTCAACCGCACGATTTCCGGCGGGGTGACATTGAACGACGTGATCTTTCATGTCTCGGTCGAGGATCTGCCTTTTGGCGGCATCGGTCCGTCCGGCATGGGCAGTTATCATGGCGTCGATGGCTTCCGGACCTTCAGCCACGCCAAATCCATCTATCGCCAGCCGAAAACCGATCTGGCGGCGCTGGCGGGTTTGAAGCCGCCCTATGGCCGCAAGGCACGCAAGACGCTGGCGCGCGAACTGAAGGAATAGCGCCCCGGCGCCGGGCGACACTACAGCCCCGGTCGCGAGTCAGGCTTCTTTGGTTTCCATGGCCAGCACCTGCCGCCATTCTTGCGGGCGCACCGGCACCACCGACAGCCGCGATTGTCGCACCAGCTGAAATTGCGCCAGCGCCGGATCGGCCTTGATTTCAGCCAGAGTGACCGGTCGTTTGAAGGCGCGCACGGGTTGCACCGACACCGCCGACCATTTGCCGCTGTCGTCGGTCGGATCAGCATAAGCGGCGCGGCTGATGCGGCAGATTCCGACGATTTCGCGGCCGATGTTGGAATGGTAGTAAAAGGCTTCATCGCCGACTTGCATAGCGCGCAGATTGTTGCGCGCGGTGTAATTGCGCACGCCATCCCAGACGGTTTCGCCATCCGCCAGCAACCGGTCCCAGCCATAGACATCCGGCTCTGACTTCAACAGCCAATATTGCATCTGCCTCTCCTTGCTCCTTGTGCATGCCCGCAAGCGCAGTTGCGGATGGCACAAAAGCGCCGGCGCGGCTATGCTGCACTGGGAAAATCATGTGGAGGACGAACATGCAGCAGCGACCCACCGATACCGAAAGCTGGGTTCCGGCCATTGATCGCCGCACGGCCATCGCCAGTGGCGCCGTGCTGGCCGGCTATGCGCTGGCCGCGCGCCCGGTCAGCGCCTCGGCGATATTGACTGCGGCCACCGGTCTGGACGCCGGCATGACCCGCTTTGCCGCCGCCAATGGCTTCACCATGAATGCCTATCGCGCCAAACCCGCCGGCGGCAAAGATGCGCCGGTCATTCTGGTGGTGCAGGAAGTATTCGGCCTGCATGAATGGGTGCAGGATATCTGCCGGCGGCTGGCCGCTGCCGGCTATTACGCCATCGCCCCCGACCTGTATCAGCGTCAGGGTGACGCCACCAAGATCGCCGATATCGCCACACTGGTGAAGGACATCGTGCAGAAGGTGCCCGATGCGCAGGTGCTGGCCGATCTCGATGCCGCCGCGGTCTTTGCCGGCAAGGATGGCGGCGACGCCCGCCGCCTTCGCCTCACTGGCTTTTGCTGGGGC
>CAZIAA010000078.1:4883-7165 GCA_964537365.1 uncultured Sandaracinobacter sp. | reverse complement strand
ATGCCATATTCCGCAGTCACCCAGCCTTCGCCCTTGCCGCGCATCCACGGCGGCACCCGGGTTTCGACGCTGGCGGTCACCAGCACATGGGTCTCGCCGAATTTGATCAGACAGGACCCTTCGGCATGGGCGTTGATACCGGGAATGATCTCGATTTCCCGCATCATGTCTGGCGAACGGCCGGATGGGCGCATGAATGATCCTCTGATTTCGGGGTTGGCGAAAAATGGCTTTGGGCCTTGGCTTAGGCGCTGCGACGGGGATGCACAAGCGCGGTTGAGTGCGCCAGCGCCTGCGCCTAGAATGAACGCCATGGGCGAAGTTCCGGGCATCAGTGTCTCCACGCTTTCCGAGCGCGCGCGCGTGATTTTCCGCGAAATCGTCGACAGCTATCTCAGCAGTGGCGCGCCCATTGGCTCGCGTACGCTGTCGCGGCAAAGCGCATTGCAATTGTCGCCGGCCTCCATCCGCAACGTCATGCAGGATCTGGAGGAACTGGGCCTGTTGCAGGCGCCGCACACTTCGGCCGGGCGGGTGCCGACAGATGAAGGTCTGCGGCTGTTCGTCGATGGCATGATGCAGGCGGCCGCGCCCAGCGCTGAGGACATCGCCGCCATCGAGGCCGAAGCGCAGCGCGCCGGCGCCAGCCTCGAAGATGTGTTGACGCGCACGACGGCAACGCTGTCGGGGCTGGCGCAATGCGCCGCTGTCATTGCTTCGCCGAAATCGGAACCCGTCATCCGCCAGCTCAATCTGGTGCCATTGGGGCAGGGGCGGGCGCTGGCGGTGCTGGTCGGCGCTGATGGCGGCATCGAGAACCGGGTGATCGAAGTTCCGCCCGGTCTGCCGCCGCAGGCGCTGCAGCAGGCGCAGAATTATGTAAATACGCGGCTGAAGGGCCGGACGCTTGCCGAAGCGGTGGCCGAACTGCAGACTGAAATGCGCGAAAATCGCGCCGAACTCGACCAGCTGACCGCCGATCTGGTGGCGGCCGGTCTGGCCAGCTGGTCGAATGATGGCGCCGGGCCGGTGTTGATCGTGCGCGGCCAGGCGCATGTGCTCGATACCGCGGATCTCGATCGCGCCCGCGCGCTGCTGGAGGAACTGGAGGAAAAGGCCGAACTGGCGCGGCTGCTGGACGAAGCGCGCACGGCCGAATCGATGCGCATTTTCATTGGTGCCGAAAGCCGGCTGTTTGCATTATCCGGTTCCAGCGTTATTGCAGCGCCCTATCGTGGCTCGGACGGGCGGGTGATCGGTGTCGTTGGCGTCATTGGCCCGACCTGGTTGAACTATGCCCGCGTCGTCCCCATGGTGGATTTTACTGCAAACAGACTGTCGAGGTTGATGGCATGAGTGGCGAAACGCCGGAAAACAGCACCCCACAGGAAGAATTCGGCGAGGACATGGCGGAACTGTCGCTGGCGCAACAATTGCAGGCGGCGCGGGCGGACATCGTTGCGCTGGCGGAGGAACGCGATTCCGAACGCGATCGCGCCCTGCGGCTGGCGGCCGAAGCGGAAAACACCCGCCGCCGCCTCACCCGCGACAAGGAAGACGCAGTGCAATATGCAGCGGCTTCCTTTGCCCGCGACATGCTGTCGGTGGCGGATAATCTGGCCCGGGCGCTGCAATCGCTGCCGGCGGACGCCAGCGACGGCCTGCGTTCCGGCATCGAAGCCACCGAACGCGAATTGCTGCGCATTTTCGAACGCCATGGAATCACCCGCGTGCCGGCGGTCGGGCTGCCGCTCGATCCCAATTGCCATGAAGCCATGGTCGAAGTCGAAGCCGATGCCGAAGCCGGCACGGTGATTTCCGAACTGCAATCCGGCTGGATGCAGAAGGACCGCTTGTTGCGTCCGGCACTGGTCAGTGTCGCCAGAGCCAAATCCCCACCCACTGAACATGAGGAAGTTGCATGAAGATCATCCACGGCCGTCTGGAACTGGATCCCGCCGGGGTCGCGGCATTGCGCCCGGTCCTGCGGACAATGATGCAGGAAACGCTGAAGGAAAAAGGCTGCCTGCAATACAGTCTGGCGATCGAGGATGAAGGCGGTGACGATCGCCCCGCCCTGCTCAATATTGCCGAGCGCTGGGACGATGATGCCGATTTGCGGGCGCATGGCGCGTCGGCGCATATGGCGGCCTTCAACCGCGCTTTGAAAGGCATTGTGCGCAAGGCGGACCTGCGCATCTATGATGCCAGCAACGAAAAACCGCTGCGCATCTGACCTTCGGGCTGGCTTCTGCCCGGCCGGGTTTGGCCCGGCCGGTTGC
>CAZIAA010000078.1:0-4783 GCA_964537365.1 uncultured Sandaracinobacter sp. | reverse complement strand
GGCGGCGGTCTGCGGACTTCCCGCCGGGGAAGCCCGCAGTGCCGTTTCAGCGGATGGGTGTCAGACCCGTTCGATGATAATGGCCGGTGCCATGCCGCCGGCGGCGCACATGGTGACGAGGCCACGCTTCAGGTCGCGGCGTTCCAGTTCATCGAGCACGGTGCCGATCAGCATGGTGCCGGTGGCGCCGATCGGGTGGCCAAGGGCAATGGCGCCGCCATTCACATTGACCTTGTTGCGGTCGACCTTCAGGTCGCGGATGAATTTTTCCGCCACCACGGCAAAGGCTTCGTTGATTTCGATGAGGTCGATGTCATCCAAGGTCAGGCCGGCCTTCTCCAGCACCCGGCGGGCGGCGGGCACCGGTGCATTCAGCATCAGCGTCGGGTCATCGCCCATATTCGCCATGGCAACGACGCGGGCGCGCGGCTTCAGGCCGTTCTTGTCGGCATAGGCCTTGCTGGTCACCAGCATGGCGGAGGCGCCGTCGACGACGCCCGAGGAATTGCCGGCGTGGTGCACGGATTCCCATTTCAGATCGGGGTATTTCTGGTTGATCAGGCTGCGGAAAGTGGTGCCGCGTTCATCCAGCGGCATGTCGGCGATCTTGGTGAAGCTGGCGTTCAGCGTCGCCAGGCTTTCGGCCGTGGTCTGCGGGCGCGGATATTCGTCATGATCGAGCGCCAGCGTGCCATCGAGATTATAGACCGGCACGATGGACTTGTCGAAGCGGCCTTCCTTGATCGCCTGCGCGGCGCGCTTCTGGCTTTCGAGGCCAAGCGCGTCCAGCGCTTCGCGGCTGATTCCTTCCATCGCGGCAATGGCGTCGGCACACACGCCCTGATGCGATTGCGGATGGATCTTCTGCAGATGCGCATTGCCCGAACCCATCATCGTCGGCGGCAGGCCGGCGGCATGTTCTGCGGCGGCCATATTGGCCGTCAGCGACATCATTTCCGTGCCGCCGGCAATGATGCAGTCTTCGAGGCCGGACATGATCATGCCGGCCGCAAGATTGACGGTGGTGATTCCGCCACCACAGAAACGGTCGAGAGTCATGCCGGACGCGCGGATGTCGAAGCCGGCATCGAGCGCGGCCATGCGGCCGAGGTCGCCGCCCTGCGGACCTTTCTGGGTGCTGGTCGACCAGATGACATCGTCGATGGTGGCGGTATTCAGGTGGTTGCGTTCGGCAATTGCCTTCAGCACGGTTGCAGCCAGATGCTGCGGGTGCAGATGTTGCAGCGCGCCTTTGCCGGGCTTGCCAATGCCGCGCGGCGTGCGGACGGCGTCGATGATATAAGCTTCACTCAATGCTCTTCTCCTGTGCGGGGAAAGTCCATAGGCCCGGAAAGCCGGGCGGTGTGATACCCCTTGCCACCAAATGCGCGACTGTGCCAATCACCTATTTGCGGCAACGGCAGCGGTTTTCAAAAACAGGCAAACCACTGCCCAGGGCCACTGAAAGATGAACGGCCCGGCGGCAAGAAATATCTGAGGACGGATATTTCAAAAATCGCCGGATGGGTAGCATTGCGCGATTGCAATGGCGCGCTGGCATGACATCGACAGGGAGAAGTGGAAAAAATGGCATTTCACACGCGGATCACGGAACTTCTCGATATCGAGCATCCGATCGTTCAGGGGGGCATGCAGTCGGTCGGCTATGCCGAACTGGCGTCGGCGGTGTCGAACGCCGGCGGACTCGGCATATTGACGGCGCTGACCCAGCCCGATCCAAAAGCGCTGGCCGCTGAAGTGGAGCGTTGCCGGAGCATGACCGACAAGCCTTTTGGCGTGAACATCACGGTGTTTCCAACCACCATGTCACCGGATTATCTGGGCTATGCCAAAGCGGCGCTGGACGCCGGCGTGCGCATTTTCGAAACCGCCGGCACTCAGGCCGTGGCCGAAGTGTGGGAAGTGCTGCGGCAGACACCCGGCACCGTCATCCTGCACAAATGTACCGCGGTGCGCCATGCGCTGTCGGCCGAGCGCAAGGGCGTCGACGTCATTTCGATCGACGGCTTCGAATGCGCCGGCCACCCCGGCGAAGACGATATTCCGGGTCTGATCCTCATCCCGGCCGCGGCCGACAAGGTGAAGATTCCGCTGCTGGCGTCGGGCGGCTTCGGCGACGGGCGCGGTTTTGTCGCGGCATTGTCGCTGGGGGCCGATGGAATCAACATGGGCACGCGTTTCTGCGCCACCAGGGAAGCGCCCATCCACGACAATGTGAAACAGGCCTATATCGCCAATGACGAGCGCGGCACGCATCTGATCTTTCGCCAGTTCCGCAACACCGCCCGAGTCGGCAAGAGCGAGGTATCGGATGAAGTGGTCCGGCGTCTGGCCAAACCCGATGCCAAATTCGAGGATGTGCATGCGCTGGTGGCCGGCAAGGGCGGGGCAGAACTGCTGAAGACCGGCGATCTGTCGAAGGGCGTGTTCTGGGCCGGCATGGTGCAGGGTCTCATCCACGACGTTCCGACCTGCAGGCAGCTGATCGACCGCATCATTGCCGAAGCCGACGACATCATCGACGGCCGGCTGCAGCGGATGCGCCGCGCTCCTGCCGAAACGGAGGTGGCCTGATCATGAAAGTCATTCGTTTGCGTCAGCCGGCCGGGCTCGACAATCTGCGGCTTGAAGAGATGGATTCCCCGCAGGCCCCCGGCGCCGGGGAAATCCGGGTGCGGTTGCGCGCGTCCAGCATCAATTACCATGATTATGTGGTGGTGACAGGCGGCATACGGACCCCCGATGGCCGCATCCCGTTGTCGGACGCTTCGGGCGAAGTGGTGGCGGTTGGTGAAGGAGTCCATGAATTCGCCGTCGGCGACCATGTGGCGGCATCCTTCTTCCCCAACTGGCTCGATGGCACCCCCGTTCCCGGCGGCTTTCGCGGCGTGCCGGGTGATGGCGCCGATGGCTATGCGCGCGAGGAAGTGACGGCACCCGCCACCAATTTCACCCATGCCCCCAAAGGCTATAGCCATGCCGAGGCGGCAACGCTTACCTGCGCCGGCCTCACTGCCTGGCGGGCGCTGGTGGTGGAAGGTGGAATCAAGGCTGGTGATACCGTGCTGGTGCAGGGTTCCGGCGGAGTCTCCACCTTCGCGCTGCTGTTCGCCAAGGCCTCGGGCGCAACGGTGGTTGCAACTTCGTCCAGCGACGACAAGCTGCAACGGCTGGAAGCGCTGGGGGCCGACCATCTCATCAATTACAAAAAGACTCCGGACTGGGGCAAGGAAGTCGCCAGGATCATTCCCGGCGGCGTCGATCATGTCGTCGAGATTGGTGGCGCCGGCACCTTGCCGCAATCCATCATGGCAGCGCGAATCGGCGGCCATATCAGTCTCATCGGCGTGCTGACCGGCCATCAGGCACCCGTGCAGACGGTGTGGATCATGTCCAAGCAGCTGCGGATCATCGGAATCACCGTTGGCACCCGTCGGGCGCAGCAGGACATGATCCGGGCGATCGACGCCAATGGCGTGAAGCCGGTCATTTCCCACCATTTCCCGCTGGAGAATCTGGCCGACGCCTTCCGGCTGGAGGAAAGCGGAGGACATTTCGGCAAGATCGTGATTGATATCTGAACCACGCCGGACGACTCGGCCCGAATGACCGGCGTCCCTGGATGCCGGTCATTTTGGCTTATGCGTCTTATTCTGGCATGACCGCCATTGGCATGTTCATCGGGCATGCCCGCACGGATCAGCAGACAGGAGCAGGAACTGCAATGAAGACTCGGGCTGCGGTCGCCTTCGAAGCGAAACAACCGCTGGAAATCGTCGAAGTGGATCTGGATGGCCCCAAAGCCGGTGAAGTGCTGGTGGAAATCATGGCCAGCGGAGTCTGCCACACCGATGCCTATACTCTAGGCGGCTTCGACAGCGAGGGCGTGTTCCCAGTCATATTGGGGCATGAAGGCGCCGGCATCGTGCGCGAAGTGGGCGCGGGCGTCAGCACTGTCCGCCCCGGCGACCATGTGATCCCGCTCTACACGCCGGAATGCGGTCAGTGCAAAAGCTGCCGTTCGGGCAAGACCAATCTCTGCACCGCCATCCGGGCGACGCAAGGCCAGGGGCTGATGCCCGATGGCACCAGCCGCTTTTCTTATCGTGGCAGGCCGATCTTTCACTATATGGGCTGCTCGACCTTTTCGAATTTCACCGTGCTGCCGGAAATCGCGGTGGCGAAAATCCGCGAAGACGCCCCGTTTCAGAGCAGCTGTTACATCGGCTGTGGCGTGACCACGGGCGTCGGCGCCGTCGTCAACACCGCGCAGGTCCGCCCCGGCGACAGCGTGGTGATCTTCGGGCTGGGCGGAATCGGCCTCAATGTGGCGCAGGGCGCGCGGCTGGTCGGTGCCGGCCCGATCATTGGAGTCGATCTCAACCCGGCGCGCGAGGCATGGGGGCGCAAATTCGGCATGACTGACTTCATTGATGCCAATGGTCTCAGCCGCGAAGACGTCATAGCCAAGGTCCAGCAGCTGACGGACGGCGGCGCCGATTTCACATTTGACTGCACCGGCAATACCGAAGTCATGCGCACCGCGCTGGAATGCTGCCACCGCGGCTGGGGGCAATCGATCATCATAGGCGTTGCCGAAGCCGGCAAGGAAATTTCGACCCGGCCGTTCCAGCTGGTAACGGGTCGGGTATGGAAGGGCACGGCCTTCGGCGGCGCCAGAGGCCGCACCGATGTGCCGAAGATTGTCGACTGGTACATGAACGGCAAGATCGAAATCGACCCGATGATCACCCATGTGCTG
>CAZIAA010000077.1:0-7199 GCA_964537365.1 uncultured Sandaracinobacter sp. | reverse complement strand
GCGGATCTTGACCTGATCGTCCATGCGGCCAACCAGTTGGATGGCGCCGTCGGGGCGATGGAAACCACGGTCGCCGGTGCGGTAACGGCCACGATCTTCGGCGGCGGGTGTCACGATCTCGCCATGATGAAGCCGGCCAAGCACCAGCTGTGCAGCGCGGATTTCGACTTCGCCCGGCTGATAGGCGCCAAGCGCTTCGCCGGCGGCGTTCACCACACAGGCGTCATGGCCGGCGCTGGGGTGGCCGATGGGAATGGCGCGGCTGTGCGGGTCGGTGTTGTCGTCGATGACGAAGAATGTGGCGGCCTGCGGGGTTTCGGTGGCGCCATAGAAATTGACGTGACGCGCCTGGGGCGCGGCTTCGGCAAAGCGTTGCAGCAGCGTCGGGCGCAGCATGTCGCCGCCCCAGAATAATTGCCGCAGGGAATGCAGCGCGCCTTTGGCGGCGCCCGCCAGCATCAATTCCCCCAGCGGTGGGGTGAGATGGCAGATACCGGGCCGGTGGCGGGCAATCCATTCCGGCAGCCGCCCGGGTTGCAGAATATCATCCTGTGTCGGCACCAGCAGGCAGGCGCCGATCGACAGCGGCGTGAAAATATCGCGCAGGCTCGGATCATGCGCCAGACCCGAAAAGAAGGAAAAGCGATCCGCCGCACCCAGCCCGAAGCGTTTCGCCTGCCAGCGGATGAAATGTCCGAGCGGCCGGTGCGATACCGCCAGCCCCTTTGGTTCTCCGGTCGTGCCGGAGGTGAACAGGAAATAAGCCGGGCCATCCAGGTCGGGCGTGCCCGGCACGGCATCGGCTTCGCGCCTTGGATCGGTTTCCACCAGCGGGATACCGGCCTGTTGCGCCAGCGCCTGCGCCCGATTGCGCAGGCCATCGCCAGTTGAGGTCAGAAGTGCGTCGGCGCGCATTTCGCCCAGCATCTGGCTCAGCCACTGGTCCGGATAGGCCCGGTCGAGCACGCAGAAGCTGCTGCCGCGGGTGGAGACGCCCAGCAACCGGGCAATCAGCGCGGCGTTGCGGTCGGCCAGAATGGCGATGCGCGCACCAGCGGCAATACCCTGTTCGGCAAGGCTTGCCATGACCCCGCCAGCGCGTCTGGCCAATTGGTGGTAACTGAGCGTTTCGTGGGCGGATTCAATGGCGCTGGCGTCAGGCGTCTTTTCCACCTGGCGCCAGAAAGCAGCCGTGATCGGTTCGGCAATGCCATCGTCCACGGCTGGTTCGGGGGCTGCCGGCAATGGCATCAGATGGCGCAGGCGCACTTCGCCCATGGGGTGGTCCGGCTGTGCGGCAAAGGCCCGCGCCAGTGTTTGAAACTGGTCAATCAGATACTGGATGCGCGCGCGCGAAAGTTCGCGGGCGCGATAATAGACCAGCAAGCGGCGGCTGTCGCCGGCACGCAGAAAGCGGAAGTTCAGCTGATAGTCGCTTTCCCGCAGATCATGGCTGGCGTCGGTGATCTGCAGCCCCGGCACATCGAGCGCTGGCGGCGTCGGAAACCAGTTCATGCCGAACCGGGGGTGCACGCCGGTGGACCGGATGATGTGGTGATAGGGTGTCAGTTCGTGATCGGTGCAGGCGCGGATTTCCTGCCCGAGCGCCCGGGCGAAATCAGCGAAACTCTGCTGCCAGTCGATGGGCGCGCGCAGGACGAGCGCATTGGAATAGGCGCCAATGCTGCGTGCGCTTTGCGGGAAATGTCGCCGGCCGTTCGACTGAAACGCGCTCAACACATCGTCGTTATCAGTCAGGCGCGCCAGCAGATTGACGATCAGCGCATAGCTGACGGTGAATTCGGAAAGCTGCAGCCGGGCTTTCAGTGCCAGCAGCGCATCGGTGATGTCTGTCCGCAGCTGGAAATCGACGACATTGATCTCCGGCGCGTCCGGCCAGTCCAGATCCGCAGGCAGATCAAGTTGTTCGGGGGCGTCGCTCAGACGCTGCTGCCACCAGTCCTGTGCTTCCTGGAACGGCTGGCTGGATGCCCAGTCCGCCGGGATGATATCATGCGGCGCCGGCGCCGGTGGTGGCAGCGTTTCGCCACGGTAATGCGCGAAGATTTCCGCAAAGGCGTTGCGGGCCGACTGGCCGTCGGAAATGGAATGGTGGTTGGCGAAGCTGAAATAATGCAGATCGGGCGCGACCGTCACCAGATGATAATGCGCCATTGATTCCGGCGAGAGATCCGGTTTTCGCATCAGTATCGGGCGCAGATAATCATTGACTTCGTGAACGGAGGCACCCGGCAGATCGACGAATTCCAGCCGATCGCGACCTTGTTCCAGAATATAGGTCGAAAACCGGCCGGTCGGATCGGCGACAAGGCCGGTGCGGAGCGCCGGATGGCGGGACACCAGCGCTTGCAGCGCGGCTGCAAGACGCGATTTGTCGAGCTGTCCTTCGATGCGCAACAGGCGCGGAATGGCATAGACTTCGGGAGTCAGGCGTTCGGCCGTGGCATAGCGCTCTTCGCTCGGGGTTGGCGCCAGCAAGGTGACATTTGCCGGCACCGGCGCGTCGCCCGGCAGCGCGTCCGGCGCATTGCATTCTGCCTGCGGATGACTGTTTTGCGTGTTGTGGCTGGCCAGGAAATCCTGGACGCGGCGAATGAACATCGGTTCAGGCTGTCGTGCCCGTCATGCGCGCGACCAGAAATTTGCCATACTGAATTCCGCGCAATTCCACATGCCGGTAGAGAATCGCTGCAAAACCGATCACCAGGATCAGCATAGCAATCGTGATCAGGTCTCCTTCCAGGCTGGTGCGACCGACCATGGTCCGGCCCTTGCTGCCGACTTCCACCAGCATTTGCGGACCGCCGATGTCCGCCAGCAAATTCAGCACATCCATGAGCCTGGCCTGAATGAAAGCATGCACCATGTAGATTCCATAGGACCACGCGCCCAGATGCAGCAGCAGCCGGGTGTTCAAGGCGCGGGTCAGCAGCCCGCCACTGCCCGAAAACAGCAGAATCTGGCCCAGAAAAACCAGCGGCAGCAGCAGCGAAATCCGCCCCTGAGCCAGCAAAATGATCAGCGCCACGGTCACGATCGAGCCGGCAATTTCCGCCAGGCTGCGCCAGGATGGCGGCAGGTGATCCGTGGGTGCGCCCCATCGGCGCCAGAGTGAATAGCCGATCACACCCAGGAAAAAGCCATAAACACAGCGGACGAAGCCGAACCTCCAGGTGGAGTTTATGCCGTTGGCGTTGGCGTAAAACAGGAATGTCACCGATGCGATGACGAGCGCGAGCGCCGCCAGATTCAATCTGTGGCGGAAGCGGAGGATGACCAGCGCAAACAACAGATAGACCCAGAATTCGGCCGCGATGCTCCAGCTCGGGGCGTTCCAGCTCAATCCGTTGTGCAAGCCGAAGCTGTGCAGCAGCAACAGATTGAGCGATAGCGCCGACAGGCTGGTGCTGCCGGAAAATGCCGGCCTGTCCATGAACCGGCCGAGCCATAGCGCGCCGACAATTTCGACCGCAACGAACAGCAGCAACACGAACAGATGCAGGGGATAAAGCCGCATGAAGCGCAGGAGAGTGAATTGCGCCATCGACATGCCCGCCATCAGCCGGGGGGCATAGCTGTGGGCCAGAACGAAACCCGACAGCAGGAAGAAGAAATCCACGAACAGCCAGCTGCTGTGCACGAGCGGATTTTGTGAAATCCAGCCGGAAGCCGGGAAATGGAACAGGCAGACCAGCAGTGCGCTGATTCCGCGCAATGCGTCCAGCGCGTCAAAGCGTTGCCGTTTTTCAGTCCGGATGGGTGATGATTGCAGCGGCACGGCGGATTGAGCGGGGCCGCGCAATGCCAGCTGGCGGATGCCGCCCGGACCGGACATCGTCATCCCGGCCGGGCAGTGAAGCCGGCGCGGCGCTCCAGCGCAAATGCCGCGTTCAGCAGTGCCTGTTCCGCCAGCGGTTGCGCAATCAACTGCAGCCCCAGCGGCAGGCCGCGGGCGTTCAGACCGGCCGGCAACGACAATGTCGGCAGCCCGGCCAGGCTCGCGGGGGTGGTGAACACATCCGTCAGATACATGGCGATCGGATCGTCTCTCCGGCTGCCCAGGGCAAAGGCTGCAGTGGGCGTGGTCGGCGTCAGCAGCAGATCGCAGCTTTGCCAGGCGTTCTGGAAATCCCCGGCGATCAGCCGGCGCACTTTCTGCGCCTTGACGAAATATTGCTGATAGCATTCGAGCGACAGCATATAGGTGCCAATGAGGATGCGGCGCTTCACTTCGGCGCCGAATCCGGCCGCCCGGGTCGCTTCATACATGTCGGTCAGCGAGCCGCCTTCGGGCATCCGGCGCAGGCCATAGCGCAAACCGTCATAGCGGGCGAGGTTGGACGATGCTTCGGTCGGACCCAGCGCATAATAGGCCGGCAAAGCCGCTTCGGTGTGCGGCAGCGACACCGGCACGATTTCGGCGCCGGCATCGCGCGCCCAGTCCATGCCCTGCTGCCACAGCGTGTCCAGCATCGGGTCCATGCCATCGACGCGGTATTCCGCCGGAATGCCGATGCGCACGCCAGCGAGCGATTCCGACAAGTCTTGGGCATAGGCCGGCACGGGCACATCGAGCGATGTCGAATCCTGCGCATCGTAGCCGGCGATGGTTTGCAGCAGGATGGCACTGTCGGTGACGCTGCGCGTAAGAATACCGGCCTGATCGAGCGAGGAGGCAAAGGCAATGATGCCCCAGCGCGAGCAGCGCCCGTAAGTGGGTTTCAACCCGACGAGGCCGGTGAGCGCGGCCGGCAGCCGCACGGAGCCGCCGGTGTCGGTGCCGAGCGCAGCGGCGCAGAGCCGCGCGGACACGGCCGCGGCCGAGCCGCCCGAAGAGCCGCCCGGCGTCAGCGGCGCATCGGAATCCGTGGCCTTCCAGGGTGAGATGACCGGGCCAAAGGCGCTGTTCTCGTTCGAACTGCCCATGCCGAATTCATCGAGATTGAGCTTGCCGAGTGTGACGGCGCCGGCCTGCTGCAGCTTTTGCGTGACCGTGCTGTCATAGCCGGGGGTGAAATTTTCAAGGATACGCGACGCGGCCGTGGTGCGCATGCCCTTGACACAGAAATTATCCTTGATGCCAAGCGGTATGCCCGCGAGCGGCCCGGCATTGCCCGCCGCCAGCGCGGCATCGGCTGCGTCGGCGCCGGCCAGCGCCAGTTCCGGCGTTTCCAGCAGCCAGGCATTGAGGTCGCGCGCCCCGGCAATAGCGTCGAGATGCGCCTGCGTCAGTTCGCGCGCGGAAAATTCCTTGCCGGCAAGCCCTTCGCGCATTTCGGCAAGGCTGAGGTCAGTCAGTCCGGCCACTATTCGATGACCTTCGGAACCGTGAAGAAGCCATGCGCTGCTTGCGGGGCGTTGGCCAGCAGTTGCACGACATCGCCGCCTTCTGAAACTTTGTCTTCGTGCCACACCAGCCGGGTCGGGATGACCATGGTCATCGGTTCGACATTTTCGGTATCCACTGTCGCCAGCCGGTCGATCCAGCCCAGCACATCGTCCAGCTCTGGCGCCAGCGATGCGGCTTCCCCAGGCGCCAGTTGCACGCAGGCGAGATTTGCCAGGCGCACGACCATCGATTCATCCATTGTCATGGCGAGACCGCCTAGCAGCCGCGCCTGCAATCGGCAATAATCCGCAGCCGGGCAGCACGATAAAATTCCCATTGCCGGCACATGCGCTGCCGGGGTGCAGTCAGGCCGGCGGCCGGTCTTCGCCGTCGGTTGCCATTTTGCGCAGCACTTTGGCCAGCTGGCCGGCATCCTGCGCCCCCATGACCAGACCGCGCTCGGCGATGATCATTGCCGGCACGCCATTCACGCCCATGTCGCGCCAGCGTGATTCGAGTGCCTGCACCGGCGCCTGAAACCGCGCATCCGCCAGCACTGCGCGCGCTTCTTCGACGTCCAGCCCGGCCGCCTGCACGAGTTCCAGCAGCACGGCATCATCGCTGATGTTGCGGCCATGTACGAAATAGGCTTCGAACAGCTGCAGTTCGAGATCGGCCTGATGCCCGGAATCCTTGGCCCAATACAACAGCTGATGCGCTTTGGCCGTGTTCCAGATGCGCTTGGATTTATGGGTGAAATCGATGCCCAGAGTCTCACCGATGCTGCGGATATTGCGCCAGGTGGCCGGGGATTCCTCCGCGGTGCCGCCGTATTTGCGCGCGATATGGGCGGCGACATCCTCGCCTTCGGGCGGCATGTCGGGGTTGAGCTCGAACGGGTGGAAACGGATATCTCCTGCCAGCCCGGCCAATTCCAGCGCTTTCAGAAGCTGTTTGGTGCCAATGAAGCACCAGGGGCAGACGACATCTGAAATGACATCGACGCGGATCGATTCTGCCATCGAAACCTCCTGTGGTTCGAATTGAGGTGGCGGCATAATCGCGCTAGGGGCGCGCCATGTCTAATACATCTTCCGATATGACGGTTGCGGCGGCCCGGGCGCCTGCGGGCGCGCCGCCGCCGGGCGGCGACCGCCGCACATTCGCAATCATTGCTCACCCCGACGCCGGCAAGACCACCTTGACGGAAAGGCTGCTGCTGGCTGGCGGCGCCATTCACGCCGCCGGCGAAGTGAAGGCGCGCGGCGATGCCCGCCGGGCGCATTCCGACTGGCTGAAGATCGAACAGCAGCGCGGCATTTCCGTCACTTCCTCGGTGATGACCTTCGAACGCGACGGGCTGACATTCAACCTGCTCGATACCCCGGGGCACCAGGATTTTTCCGAAGATACCTATCGCACCCTGACGGCGGTCGATTCGGCGATCATGGTCATCGATGCGGCCAAGGGAATCGAGCCGCAGACTTTGAAACTCTTCGAAGTGTGCCGCTTGCGCAGCATTCCGATCATCACCTTCATCAACAAGATCGACCGCGAAGGCCGGCCGCCGTTCGAACTGCTGGATGAAATCAGCGCGCAGCTGGCGCTGGATGTGGCGCCACAAAACTGGCCCGCCGGCATGGGCGGGGAGTTCGAAGGGCTGTGGCTGCCGGCGGAAAATCGGCTGCAACGCCCGGATGGCCGCTACCATGACGGGGAATTGTCGGCGCTGCTGTCAGATTCCCTGTTTGCCCGCATCGACGAAGAACTGCAGCTGCGCGACATTGGTTATCCGGCCTTTGACGAAGGGGCCTATCGCCATGGCGATCTGACTCCGGTTTATTTCGGC
>CAZIAA010000076.1:0-7319 GCA_964537365.1 uncultured Sandaracinobacter sp. | reverse complement strand
TCGACAATACCTGGGCCGCCAGCCTGTATTTCAAGGGGCTGGCAGCGGGCTGCGACATGGTCATGCAGGCGCTGACCAAATATGTCGGCGGCCATTCCGATGTGATGATGGGTTCCGTTACCGCCACGCCCGCGCTCTATCCGCAATTGCGCAAGGTGAGCTGGCTGCTTGGGCAATGCGTGTCCGGCGATGAAGCGGCATTGGCGCTGCGCGGCTTTCGC
This sequence comes from uncultured Sandaracinobacter sp., assembly GCA_964537365.1. Lineage (GTDB taxonomy): Bacteria > Pseudomonadota > Alphaproteobacteria > Sphingomonadales > Sphingomonadaceae > Sandaracinobacteroides. The sequence goes on along the minus strand of CAZIAA010000076.1, from coordinate 7,098 downwards.
ACCTTGCCGCTGCGCATGGCCCGGCATGAGCAATCGGCCCTCGCGATTGCCCGTTGGCTGAAAGACCAGCCGCTGGTCGATCGAGTGCTGCACCCGGCATTGCCGGATTGCCCCGGGCATGAATATTGGCAGCGCGACTTTACCGGCAGTTCCGGCCTGTTCGGCCTGGTGCTGAACGTCGGCAGCTATGCCGATGCCGCGCGTTTCTGCGACGGATTGCAGCGTTTCGGGATCGGCTATTCCTGGGGCGGCTTCGAAAGCCTGTGCATCCCGACGCATCCGGAAACCATGCGCAAGCCGGGCAGCTTCCAGCCGGCCGGGCTGACGCTCAGGCTGTCGATCGGGCTGGAGGATGTCGACGATCTGATTGCCGATCTCGATGCAGCACTCACGCGCATGAAGGGGCTGTGATGGCCAGCATTGCCGAACTCTATCACGATACCGACGCGGTCGGCCTCGCCGGTCTGGTGCGCAGCGGCGAAGTCTCCGCAACCGAGCTGCTGCGGTCGGCGCGGGCCCGCGTGCCCGCGACCCAGCGGAAATATAATTACGGGGCGGGCGATTTGGCCGACCGCCCCCGCCAGCACGCCGCCCGGCCATTGGGCAACGGGCCATTGGCCGGGGTGCCGTTTCTGGTCAAGGATCTGGGAATCGATGTTTCCGGCCAGCCGACCGGCATGGGCAGCCGCGGCGGCCGCTATGTGCCGGACTGGAACTCCATTCTGGTCGACCGCGCCGACACGGCCGGGCTGCTGCTGTTCGGCAAGACCACGACGCCGGAATTCGGCCTGTCGATCAGCACTGAAAGCGTCGCCACCGGCCAGACCCGCAACCCCTGGGATCCAACGCGCATTGCCGGCGGCTCCTCGGGCGGGGCAGCCGTTGCCGTCGCCCTTGACGCCATTCCATTGGCGCAAGGCTCGGATGGCGGCGGCTCGATCCGCGCACCGTCCAGCTGTTGCGGCGTGGTTGGCCTGAAAACCTCGCGCGGGCTGGTGCCGCATGGGCCGGGCGGCGAAAGCAAATGGAACGGCATGTCCGTCAATGGCCCGATTGCCCGTACGGTGCGCGATTGCGCTGCCTTTCTGGATGTGATCGCCGGGCCCGCGCCCGGCACCCGCGCCGCCCCGGCTTTGCCGGCCGGCGGCTGGCTGCCCAATCTGAACACCGCGCCCAGGGGTCTGCGCGTGGCGCTGGTGGCGCAATCGCCGATCGGCACGCCGGTGCATGCAGATGTGTCGGCGGCGCTCGACGATACCGCCCGGCTGCTGCAATCGCTGGGCCACCATGTCGAGCCCGCCGCCCCCAAACTGGACTGGGCGGCGCTCAATCAAGCCAATGTCACCAATATCGCCAGCTGTATTGCCACCGATCTGCGGCTGTTTGCGCAGAAATGGGGCCGCGACCCGCTGCCCGGCCTCGAACCTTCGGTTGCCAACTGGCAGCGGCTGGGTGAAGCCCGCACCGCAGTCGATCAGGAACAGGCGCTGCGCACCCTCGAAGCCGGCAGCATTGCGCTCGATCTGTTCTTTCGGGATACCGACATCATCCTGTCGCCGACTCTGGCCGAGCCGCCCATTGAACTGGGGATATTATCCTTGTCCAATCCGGACCACCGGCAATTCAACCGGGCTTTTGCGCAGCTGTCGCCCTTCGTGACTTTGGCCAATATGACCGGCACCCCCGCCATCAGCCTGCCGCTCGGGCAATCCGCAGCCGGACTTCCCATCGGAATCATGGCGCAGGGCGGTTTTGGTGCGGATTTGTTGCTGTTGCAGCTGGCGCGTCAGATCGAACAGGCCGCGCCCTGGGCCGATCGCCGGCCGCCAGTCTGAGCCCGCCCCGGTTCAGGCCAGCCGCTCTGCCAGCAACGCCAGCGCCCGGCGGGCGAATGTCTGCATATTGCCAAGCCGGTCGTTGCTGCCGGTTGCAATCACGGCGGACAGGCTGCGGTCGGCGCCGGCAACTGCGACACAGCCATGCCCGGCGGGATCCCCATAGGGATTGCCGCTCGGCCCGGTGGCGCCGGTCTCGCCCAATCCCCAATCCGCAGCAAAGCGCACCCGCACGGTTTCCGCCAGCCGGCAGGCATAGGGTTCGGTGGCGCTTTTCAGGCCCTGCACATCTTCGCGCCCGAGGCCCAGCAGGCGGTGCCGGGCGCGGGCGGTATAAATGACGCCGCCACCCAGATAAAAGGCCGAAGCGCCGGGCACGGCCAGAAGTGCCGCCGACAACAGCCCGCCAGTCGAGCTTTCGGCAATCGCCAGGGTTTCGCCGCGCGCCATCAGCCGTTGCGCCACCTGCTGCGCATCCGCCAGCAATGCGTCCCAGCCAGACGCATCCGTCATGGAATCTGTCCGCTAAAGGCTTCGCGCAATTCGCGTTTCAGGATCTTGCCAATGGCGCTGCGCGGCAGTTCGTCGATCAGTTGCACGGCGGCCAGACGCTGTACCTTGCCGACGCGGCCGTTGACCCATTGGCGGATTTCTTCGGCATCCGCACCCGGCGCTTCGACAAAGGCTACCGGGCTTTCGCCCCATTTTTCCGACGCGATGGCGACGACTGCGACATCCTTCACTTGCGGATGCTGGATGGCGATTTCCTCGATGTCGATGGCATAGATGTTGAAACCACCGGAAATGATCATGTCCTTGGAACGGCCAAGCAGCTCGACGAAGCCATCGGCGTCGATGCGGCCAAGGTCGCCGGTTTTCAGGAACACCCGCCCGTCACTGCGCACCCATTGCGCCGCTTTGGTCGCGTCCGGGCGGTTGGCATAGCCCGTCATCATGGCGCTGGAGGAACCGGCCAGTTCGCCGATCTCGCCGGGCGCGGCTTCGCTGCCGTCTTCCTTCAAGGCAATGAGAATGGTATCGCCGAAGGTGCGGCCGACGGTGTGCAGTTTGTCGGGATGTTCATGCGCCACCAGCGCAGTGCCGGCACCGCCTTCGGTCATGCCCCAATATTCGATGAGCCCGCCCGGCCAGCGGTCCAGAATCTCGCGCTTGCGTTCCGCCGGCAGCGGCGCCGAAGTGCTGTATTTCATCATATAGCTGGACAGGTCGAAGCTGTCGAAATCCGGCACCGCCAGAATGCGCTGATATTGCACCGGCACCAGCATGGAGTGCGTCGCCCGGTGTTTTTGCGCCAGATGCAGAAATTCCCGCGCATCGAATTTCGGCATCATCACCAGATGCCCGCCCCAGGCGAGCGCGGGCAGCGCCGATACCAGAGTGGTGTTGGAATAAAGCGGAGTCGCCAGCAGGGTCACGACACCCGGCACGTCATAGCTTTTGGCGGAGCCGCGCATATGTTCCCAGCGCATTTTCCAGCTGTGGATGATGCCCTTGGGAACGCCGGTCGTGCCGGAGGAATAAATGATGTTGAACGGCATTTTCAGCAATTCGGAATTGCTGACTGCCAATGGTGCCGGCGCCCGATCGCTCAGCCAGTCGTCCAATGTCTCGATCATCTGCACCCGGGCGCTGAATTCGATTTCGGCAAGTGCCGCGCGGTTTTCCGCATCGAGAAACAGGATGGGCGCGCCCGAATCCGCCACCATCACCCGCAATTGTTCTGGCGTCGCGCTGGGCGGCATCGGCGCCACCGCCACCCCCGACATCAACGCGCCCAGGAACAGCGCCACATAATCGGTATTGGTATAGCTGATGATTGCAATGGCCTGCCCGGGCTTTACGCCGTCGCGCTGCAGGCTGGCGGCAACGGCCCCGGCGCGCGCAACCAGTTCGCGCCAGCTAAGCGTCCGGTCCTGAACGGTCAGCGCCGGGGCATCGGGCCGGTTGCGGGCATAGTCGCGCGCCAGATCATCGATGCGCTGGAAGGTGGAACTGGGCAGATCCGTCATGCCAGCAATGCCCGCAATGCGGAAACCAGCGCCAGCGGCTGGTCCATCATGACATGGTGGTGCGCTTCCGGAATGGCAATCATCGGCGTCCCCGCCGGCACATGCTTTGCCATGCCGGCAACGATTTCGGGTGTCAGCAACGCGGATTTCTCCCCCCACAGCATGGCCAGCGGGCAAATCGGATTGGCCAGCAGATCGAATGTTCGCTCGACGTAAAAATCCCGCCACATGGCGGAATCGAACTTCCAGGTGAAGCCGCCCTCCACCTGCTTCAGAGCCTTGCGGGCAACGAAATCGCAGATGAACATATTACGTGTCGGCTGTTGCGGCTCCCAGCGAAACCGCGCCAGCGCTTCCGGCAATGTGGCATAGACCCGGTTCGGGCGCGCCGTAGCCCCCCGTTCCGACCGGCCGACGCTATTGCCATCGAATGGCGTGTCCAGAATGATAGCGCGGCTGAGCGGCGCACCCGCCCGATTGGCCAGAGTCATCAGCGGGAAACCGCCAAAGCTGTGGCCCATCGCCACGAACGGCCCGGCGTCCAGCAGCCCGGAGCTTTCGGCAACAGCCAGAATTTCCGCCACGAAGAGATCGATGGAATAATCTTCGCGATGATCGGAATTGCCCATCCCCGACCAGCTGAACGCCACGACGCGATACCGGTCCGCCAGCAGCGGCGCAATAAAGCGCCACCACTCGGCATGGGCGCCATTGCCATGCAGCAGCAACAGCCCCGGCCGGTCCCTTTCGCCCCAGCCGAGCCACTCGATCCAGGCCCCGTCCACCATCAGCCGGCCGCGTTCGTGCGGGGCATCGATGGCGTCGGTGAACCATTGCGGCGCTGGCGGCGCGGCGCCATTCAGATAGGCCAGAGGTGCCAGCTCCGATCCATCCGCCACAACCGGCCGCAGCACCGCCTCATTCATAAGGCCGCTCGGAATACCAGGGGAAGAAGTCCGGCATGTCGGTCGACACCTTGTCGGGATAATTCGCCGGCCGCTTCTCGAGGAAGCTCATGACTCCTTCGCGGGCGTCCGCCTGACGACCGCGCGCATAAATTGCCCGACTGTCGAGCTTATGCGCTTCCATCGGATGGTCGGCGCCCAGCATCCGCCACAGCATCTGCCGCGTGAGCGCCACAGACACCGGTGCGGTATTGTCGACGATTTCGCGCGCCAGCGCGGTGGCACGCGGCAGCAGTTCGTCGGGCTCGACGACTTCGCTGACGAGACGGCCGCGCAGGGCTTCATCGGCTTCGAACACGCGCCCGGTCGTGCACCATTCCATTGCCTGGGAAATGCCGACGAGACGCGGCAGAAACCAGCTGGAACAGGCTTCGGGCACAATGCCGCGGCGGGTGAAGACAAAGCCGAAACGCGCCTTGGTGGAAGCAATGCGGATGTCCATCGGCAGCTGCATGGTGACACCAATGCCGACAGCCGGGCCATTGATGGCGCCGATCACCGGCTTCAGGCTGTCATAGATACGCAGCGTGGTGCGACCACCACCATCGCGCACGGCGTCATGCGTGTAATCGATACTGCCATCGGCGCGCACCGGTGACGACCCCGCGGCGCGGCTGCTGAGGTCATCGCTGCGGTTGTCGTAATCGAAGGTCTTGGCACCGGCGGACAGATCGGCGCCGGCGCAGAACGCGCGGCCAGCGCCAGTCACGATCACCACCTTCACATCGTCACGCCGATCGGTTTCATCAAAGGCCTCGATGATTTCGTGCATCATCGTGCCGGTGAAGGCATTTAATTTGTCCGGGCGGTTGAGAGTGAGGGTGGCAATGCCATCCCGGACGTCCAGCAAAATCTGTTCACGCGCCATGTTCAAAGTACCTCCACCAGCATGACATTCGCCAGACCACCACCTTCGCACATGGTCTGCAGGCCCCATTTCTTGCCCCGCGCCTTCAGCGCATGCACCAGCGTCGCCATCAGCTTCACACCGGTTGCGCCCAGCGGGTGACCGAGCGCAATAGCACCGCCATTGACATTGAGCCTGGCCGGATCCGCGCCGATCACTTCCAGCCAGGCCAGCGGCACGGAGGCAAAGGCTTCATTGACTTCATAAAGATCGATATCGTCGATCTTGCGGCCGGCCTTCTTCAACGCCGCCTGGGTGGCTGGAATCGGCGCTTCCAGCATGATCACCGGATCGGCGCCCAGCACGCTCATATGGTCGATGCGGGCAATCGGTTCGAGACCGAGCTTCTTCAGCCCGGCTTCGTTGCAGACGATGGCACCGCTGGCACCATCGCAGATCTGCGACGAGGTCGCCGCCGTCAACCGGCCGTCTTCGGCCAGCAGGCGCACCCCCTTGGTCGATTCCAGCGTCGCATCAAAGCGGATGCCTTCATCCTGCACATGAGTGACCGGGTTGTTTTCCTTGTCGAGGCCCTCCACTGGTACGATTTCCGCGGCAAAGGCATTGGCCTTGGCGGCAGCGGCGGCCTTTTGCTGCGAATGGAAGCCGAATTCATCCAGCATGTCTTTCGACTGATTGTATTTTTTCGCAATCATTTCAGCGCCGACGAACTGGCTGAAGCTGTGCACATCGGGATAGCGCGCGCGGATGTTGGGGCTCATGTAATTGCCGGCGCCGACTTCCTTGGCGGCCTGGAACGGCAGGCCCATCGGCACCCGGGTCATGCTTTCGACGCCGGCGGCAATGACGATGTCCTGCACCCCCGCCATAACCGTCACAGCAGCAAACTGCAGCGCCTGCTGCGAGCTGCCGCACTGGCGGTCGACGCTGGTGCCGGGCACGGATTCCGGCAGTTTCGACGCCAGAATGGCGTTGCGCGCGACATTGGTGCTTTGCTGGCCGAACTGATTGACGCAGCCCATGATCACATCTTCGAACAGCGCCGGATCAATGCCTTCGGCGAGATCGTTCAGCACTGCGGCGGAAAGATCCGCCGGGTGCCATTCGCGCAAGATTCCGCCATTACGCCCCCCCGCCGTGCGCTTTGCCTTGACGATATATGCTGTACCCATATCCAAAATTCTCCTCGACTTGCGTATTTCCCATTGTGAACTGTTCCGGCCGGACGCCCGCACGGGGCCAGCGAATCTCAACCTCGATAACCAACAGGCGACAGCGACGCCACCCATTATTCGTGGCAGGGTGATTGTTGCCAGCTCCAGCAAATATTGCCGCAGAGCCTGCATGCAGTTATGGCTGTACGTCAATGGCCGATCGATTGAACATTGCAATTGCACAGA
>CAZIAA010000075.1:4673-7342 GCA_964537365.1 uncultured Sandaracinobacter sp. | reverse complement strand
GCCGGCGGCCATCGCGCTGTCGTGCTCGAAGGCGATCTCGAAGAACTGATCGGCGTCAACAGTCAGGGCGAACTGGCGCAGGCCGAAGCCCTGTTCCAGCAACGTCAGCGCCAGCGCTTTTTGCGCGACGGCGTGCGGATGACGGCGCCGGACACTGTATTCCTGGCTGCCGACACCCGCATTGCCGCCGGCGCCATCATTGAGCCCTATGTCATTTTCGGACCCGGCGCCGACATCGAATCCGGCGCCTGCATCCGCAGCTTTTCGCACATCGAAGGTGCCCGCATCGGCCGCAACTGCGAGGTCGGTCCCTATGCGCGGTTGCGACCGGGCACGGTGCTGGAAACCGGCGCCAGGATCGGCAATTTCGTCGAAACCAAGAAAGCGACGCTGGGCGCCGGCGCAAAGGCCAATCATCTGACCTATCTGGGCGACGCCGAAATCGGCGCAAAGGCCAATATCGGCGCCGGCACCATCACTTGCAATTACGATGGTTTTGCCAAATATCGCACCACCATCGGCGACGGCGCCTTTATCGGCTCCAACACGTCGCTGGTCGCCCCCATTCATATCGGCGCCCGTGCCATTATCGGCGCCGGCAGCACCGTGACCCAGAATGTGGCCGAAGACGCGCTCAGCCTCGAACGCGCCGTGCAGGAAGCACGGCCGGGCTGGGCGGCGCGCTTCCGCGACCGCATGCTGGCCAGAAAGGACAAGAACTGAAATCATGTGCGGTATTGTTGGAATCCTCGGGCACGCCAATGTCGTGCCGGATCTTTTCGATGGCCTGCAGCGGCTGGAATACCGTGGCTATGATTCCGCTGGCATCTGCATACTAGATCACGGCGAATTCCAGCGCCGGCGCGCGCAGGGAAAATTGCGCAATCTGGGCGCCCGCCTGCAGCAGGATCCGCTGTCTGGCACAGCCGGCATCGCCCACACCCGCTGGGCCACGCACGGCGCGCCAACGGTCGACAATGCGCACCCGCATATCGTCGACGATGTTGCCGTCGTCCACAACGGAATCATCGAGAATTTCAAACCCCTGCGCGACGAACTTGAAGCAAGAGGTTGCGTCTTCCAGTCGGAAACCGACACCGAAGTCATTGGCCATCTGCTTGCGCTCGAACTGCAGGCCGGCCGCACTGCAATCGAAGCGGTGGCCGCCACCCTGCCGCGCCTGCACGGCGCTTTTGCGCTGGCGCTGCTGTTTCGCAATGAACCCGATCTGCTGATTGGCGCACGATTGGGCGCGCCGCTCGCCATCGGCTATGGCGACGGCGAAAATTACCTCGGTTCCGACGCGCTGGCGCTGGCCGGGCTGACCCAGAAAATCACTTATCTCGAAGATGGCGACTGGGCCGTGGTACGGCGCGGCTCGGTGGAAATCTTCGATTCCGCGAACAAGCCCGTCCAACGCCCGGTCATTGTGTCCAGCGCCTCGGCGGTTGCCAATGAAAAAGGCAATTACCGCCACTTCATGCTGAAGGAAATTCACGAACAGCCGCTGGCGGTCGGGCAGACCCTGCGCTCCTATCTGCATCCGCTCGATGGCCGGGTGGCATTGCCGGACCCCGAATTCGACCTGGCCGCGATCCGGCGCGTGCAGATCGTCGCCTGCGGCACCAGCTATTATGCCGGCATGGTGGCGCGCTACTGGCTGGAGAAATTCGCCCGCTTACCCGTAGAAGTCGATTTCGCCTCCGAATTCCGCTACCGCGAGCCCGTGCTCGAAGCTGGTGGCCTGTCCTTATTCATCAGCCAGTCCGGGGAAACCGCCGACACGCTGGCGGCACTGCGACACGCCCGCGTCGAAGGCCAGAAAATCGCAGCCATCGTCAATGTGCCGACCAGCAGCATGGCGCGCGAAGCCGATCTGCTGTTGCCGACGCACGCCGGCCCGGAAATCGGCGTTGCCTCCACCAAGGCCTTCACCTGCCAATTGTCGGTGCTGGCAGCACTGGCGGCCAATCTGGCACGCGCGCGCGGCCAGCTTTCCGCCGCCGAAGAACGCAGCATCGTCAACCAGCTGGTGGAAGCGCCGGCGGCGATGAACGCCGCGCTCGACCTCGAAGACAAGGTGCAGGAAATCGCTCCCCTCGTCGCAACGGCCCGCGATGTGCTTTATCTGGGCCGTGGCCCGGATTTTCCAATGGCCCTGGAAGGCGCATTGAAGCTGAAGGAAATCAGCTACATCCACGCCGAAGGTTATGCGGCAGGTGAAATGAAGCATGGCCCCATTGCCTTGATCGACGAAGATGTGCCGGTGATCGTTCTGGCGCCGTCGGGGCCGTATTTCGAAAAGACCGTATCCAACATGCAGGAAGTGCGCGCGCGCGGCGGCAAGATCATCCTCATTTCCGATACCGCCGGAATTGAAGCCGCCGGCAGCGGCTGCGTCGCGCATCTGGCGCTCCCGCAGGTGCACCCGCTGATTGCGCCTATCGTCTATGCCGTCCCCATCCAGCTGCTGGCCTATCATGTCGCGGTGTTGAAAGGCACCGATGTCGATCAGCCGCGCAATCTGGCCAAATCGGTCACCGTCGAATGAGTCACCGTCGAATGATCAGTTTCGAGGATTTTCAGAAGGTCGATCTGCGCGTCGGGCGGATCCTTGCCGCCGAAGCCTTTCCGCAGGCGCGCAAACCGGCCTATAAACTGCAAGTCGA
>CAZIAA010000075.1:0-4573 GCA_964537365.1 uncultured Sandaracinobacter sp. | reverse complement strand
TTGCCGCCGAAGCCTTTCCGCAGGCGCGCAAACCGGCCTATAAACTGCAAGTCGATTTCGGGCCGGAAATCGGCGTCCGCAAATCCAGCGCCCAGATCACCGACCGCTATGATTGCGCGGAACTGGTCGGCAGGCTGGTGGTCGCCGTGGTCAATTTCCCACCCAAACAAATCGGCCCGATGCGTTCGGAATGCCTGATTACGGGATTCCACGACAGCAACGGCCATGTCGCACTTTGTGTGCCCGACGCCGATGTGCCATTGGGAAGCCGGCTGCTTTGACGGAGAAACGCACATGACTTTCGATTATGATTACTTCGTCATTGGTGCCGGTTCGGGCGGCGTGCGCTCGGCCCGGATTGCCGCCGCGCATGGCGCCCGCGTTGCCATCGCCGAGGAATATCGTGTCGGCGGCACCTGCGTCATTCGCGGCTGCGTGCCGAAGAAAATGCTGGTGATCGGCGCCGATTTTGCCGGCAATCTCGCCCGGGCGGAAAAATTCGGCTGGAATATCAGCGCCAAATCCTTCGACTGGCGCGCCCTGCGCGACAATGTGCTGGGCAATGTCGATTACCTGAACCAGCTGTATCAACGCAATCTCGATAACCACAAGGTGGACACCCTGCATGCCCATGCCCGACTGGTCGGGCCGAATCGGGTGCAGGTCGATGATCGGGAAATTACCGCCCGGCATGTGCTGATTGCAACCGGCGCCCGGCCTTTCGTGCCGCGCATTCCGGGTGCGGCCCATGGCATCACCTCCAATGAATTCTTTCATCTGGACAATCTGCCCCGGCGCGCCGTCATCATTGGCGGTGGCTATATCGCGGTCGAATTCGCCGGCATCCTGCACGAGCTCGGCTGTGATGTCAGTCTGGTGCTGCGCTCGGATGTGCTGCTGCGCGGCTGGGATCGGTCGCTTGCCGATCATCTGCTGGATATCATGCAGAAACGCGGCATTCGCTTCATTTTCAATGCCAATGTCGCCCAGCTTGACAAAGCCGATGATGGCACGCTGACGGCGCATTTCGACCATGGCGCGCCGGCGGCCTGCGATCTTCTGCTATGGGCGACCGGGCGCGTCCCCAATGTCGAGAATCTCGGCCTCGATACGGTCGGCATCGACACCGCCGACAATGGCGCCATTCCCGTCGATGACGCCAGCCACACCAAACTGCCCTGGCTGCACGCTGTCGGCGATGTCACCGACCGCATTCAGCTGACTCCGGTGGCCATCCGCGAAGGCCATGCGCTGGCGGACACATTATTTGGCGACAATCCGCGCCAGGTCGATCACAGTTGCGTGCCCTCCGCGGTATTCAGCCACCCGCCTCTCGCCAGTGTCGGCCTGACCGAGACGGAGGCGCGGGCAAGATTTGCCGATGTGCGGATTTTCCGGAGCGATTTTCGCCCGATGGCGAATTCGCTGGCCGGCTCGTCGGAACGCTGCCTCTACAAGCTGGTCGTTGATGGCGAAACCGACCGGCTGCTGGGCGCGCATCTGATCGGCCCCGAAGCGCCGGAAATCCTGCAGGTTTTTGCCATTGCAGTGAAAGCCGGGCTGACCAAGGCACAGATCGATGAGACCGTCGCCCTGCACCCGACCATGGCAGAAGAACTGGTTTTGATGCGGGCATAATACGGAAAATAGCACTGCTTTCGCGGCAACCAGCAACAGTTTTCGCGGCCTGCCTTCACCGTCATGACTTGCACTTGGGCGCAAGGCACGCCATGTGCCCTGTGCCATGACCAAGAACTGGAATCCCGCAAGCTGGCGTTCGGCACAGATCCGGCAAATGCCGGTCTGGCCCGACGCTGCAAAAGCCGACGCCGTCGAAGCCGAAATGGCCAGCTATCCGCCGCTGGTATTTGCCGGCGAAACCCGGCGCCTCACCAACCGCCTCGCCGAAGTGGCGGCTGGCCGCGCTTTTCTGCTGCAGGGCGGCGACTGCGCCGAAAGCTTTGCCGAATTCCACCCCGACAATATTCGCGACACTTTCCGTGTGCTGCTGCAAATGGCGGTCACGCTGACCTTCGCCAGCCATATGCCGGTGGTCAAGCTTGGCCGCATGGCCGGGCAATTCGCCAAGCCACGCTCTTCGGATACCGAGGAAGTGGGCGGCGAAAGCCTGCCATCCTATCGCGGCGATATCGTCAATGACATCGCTTTCGACGCGGACGCCCGCCAGCCCGATCCGGATCGGCAGAAGCGCGCCTATATGCAGGCGGCGGCAACGGTCAATCTGCTGCGCGCCTTTGCGACCGGCGGCTATGCCAATCTGCATCAGGTGCACCGCTGGAATCTCGATTTCGTCCAGAGCACCCCCTGGGCGGAGCGCTATTCCGAAATTGCCAACCGCATCGGCGAGGCGCTGGCCTTCATGAATGCCTGCGGCATTTCCCCGGATACGGTACCGCAACTGAAGGGCACGGAATTCTACACCAGCCATGAAGCGCTGCTGCTCGGCTATGAACAGGCCCTCACCCGTCAGGACAGCTTGACTGGCGACTGGGTCGACACCTCCGCGCATATGCTGTGGATCGGCGACCGCACCCGCTTTGACGGTTCCGCGCATGTCGAATTCCTGCGCGGCGTGATCAACCCGATCGGCATGAAATGCGGCCCCAGCACCAAGGCCGATGAGCTGCTGCGCCTGATCGACGTGCTCAATCCGCAGAACAAGCCCGGCCGGCTGACTCTGATCAGCCGCTTTGGCGCCGACAATGTCGACAAATATCTGCCGGCCCTGGTGCGTGCGGTTGCGCGCGAAGGCCGCAGCGTCGTCTGGTCCTGCGACCCGATGCATGGCAACACCATCAAATCGACGTCCGGCTACAAGACCCGGCCGTTCGAACGCGTGCTGACGGAAGTGCGGCAGGTGTCCGCCGTGCATCAGGCGGAAGGCAGCTTCATGGGCGGAATCCATATCGAGATGACCGGCCAGAATGTGACCGAATGCACCGGCGGCGCCATTGCCGTCACCGAAGAAGGGCTGGCCGACCGCTATCACACGCATTGCGATCCGCGGCTGAATGCCAGCCAGGCGCTGGAACTGGCGTTTCTGCTGGCGGAAGAACTGGCGGCGCATCGCAAGGGCCTGTCCGAAGCCGCCTGAGCCGGCCGCGGTTACATCCGGCGTGACGCCGCCTCGCGCGACGCTGCCTCGATTCGCGACAGGCGCATGCGCGTATAGCTGTCGAGGCGCTTCTCGGCGATGGCTGCGCGCAGTTCCTGCATCAATGTCTGGTAATGCCAGATATTATGCTGTGTCAGCAGCATGGCGCCCAGAATTTCCTTCGCCTTCATCAGATGGTGCAGATAGGCGCGGCTGTATTGGGTGCAGGTCGGGCAGGGGCATTCGGCATCCAGCGGTGCTTCGTCTTCGGCATGGCGGGCATTGCGCAGATTGAGCGTGCCATCCAGGACAAAAGCCTGCGCCGTGCGCCCGGACCGCGTCGGCAGCACGCAATCGAACATATCGACGCCGCGCAGCACTGCGCCGATGATATCGGATGGCTTGCCCACCCCCATCAGATAGCGCGGTTTATCGGCCGGCAGTTGTTCGGCAATCAGATCAAGGACATGAAACATCGCCTGCTGGCCTTCGCCAACAGCGAGACCGCCAATGGCATAGCCTTCGAATTCGATTTCCAATAGTCGTTCAGCAGATTCGCGGCGCAGATCGCGAAAGATATTGCCCTGCTGGATTCCGAACAGCGCCGGCGCCGGATCGCGCAGAAAGGCATCGCGCGACCGTTTTGCCCAGCGCATTGAGCGCCGCATCGACCGCGCCGCTTCGGAATGCGTTGCCGGATGGCGGGTGCATTCGTCAAAAGCCATGACGATATCGGAATCAATGAGGCGCTGGATCTCGATCGAACGTTCCGGCCCGACAAAATGCCTGGAGCCATCGACATGGGACTGGAAGGCAACGCCTTCTTCGGTGATTTTTGCGAGATTGCCCAGCGACATGACCTGAAATCCGCCGCTGTCGGTCAGAATCGGGTGCGGCCAGTTCATGAAACGGTGCAAGCCGCCCAGCCGCGCCAGCCGCTCTGCCCCCGGCCGCAGCATCAAATGATAGGTATTGCCCAGAATGATGTCGGCGCCGGCGGCGCGCACCTGCTCCGGCTGCATGGCCTTGACGGTCGCCGCCGTGCCCACCGGCATGAACGCCGGGGTGCGGATTTCGCCGCGCGGCATGGTGATCCGCCCCAGGCGCGCGGCGCCATCCACGGCCTGCACGTCAAAGCGAAAGGTCAATTGGCAATTCCCTGATCCGGCAGCAGCAGGCTGGCATCACCATAGCTGTAAAAGCGATAGCCTGCGGCAATGGCGTGCGCATAGGCAGCCCGCATCACATCGAGGCCCATCAGAGCGCTCACCAGCATGAACAAGGTGCTTCTGGGCAAGTGGAAATTGGTGATCAGACCATCAATGCCGCGAAAATGGTAACCGGGGGTGATGAAAATATCGGTCGTGCCGGAAAAGGGCTGCAGCGCGCTGGCTTCCAGCACCCGCAGAGATGTCGTGCCAATGGCAATGATGCGCCGCCGTTGCGCCCGCGCCGCCA
>CAZIAA010000074.1:0-7471 GCA_964537365.1 uncultured Sandaracinobacter sp. | reverse complement strand
CGCGATATGCCTTCATCTGAACAACGAGATAAGGCTCTTTCTGTCCAGCCACATTAGGATAGATCGGCGCAATCGAGATTCCCCGCTCGCCATGGCAGATCGCACAGGTTTCCTGATACTGGATTTCCCCCTTGGCGACATCCGCTGCCTGGGCGCCGCCGGCGGCAAAGGCCGCCACAACAGCCGCGCAGATGATAGCATTGATCTTCGTCATGATCGAATCTCCGATACGCGATACCAGAACAGCTACTCGTCAGTTCGGCTGTTCGATGATTGTTCGGGGTCTGTAGATGGCAGCCCATAGCGCAAACACGGGCACCAATGACCCCACCCAGAAACCGCCCCAGAAAGTGAGATTGGGCAATGTCGGCAGCGGCAGCAGCGACAATATTCCCAGCGCCACCGCCAGTGCGATGTTGGCAGTGCTGAACCATGGATGCGCATCCGTGCGCCGCGCCCATAGCGCCATGACCAGAATGACAATCGCAAATGCACCCAGCGGCAGATACTGCTGCTCGATCCAGGTCATATGCAGCACCGTGGCATAGGCGAGGACAAGGCCGACCAGGGTATTAATGAGATTCGGGATCATCGGCTTAGCTTTCGTCGATATGCAGACGCTCGAGATAGCGCCAGGTAATGGGCGGAATGACGACGTAAACGATGGCGCTGACCAGCAGCAGCAGCTTCCAGCCGAAATCCAGCGGTGTGGCGACGGCGAGCAGCACGGCGCAGCCAAAGGCAACCAGCCAGCACAACTGCCCGACCCAGACCATAGCCGGCCGCGACCGCACCCGCCCCAAGGCATAAAGGCCAGCATAGCTGCCGCCGGCCAGAACCAGCAGCCCCATCAGCAACGCCGTCCCCAGCAGCGCATCCGCTGTCATTCCGCGGCCTCCGGCTGGATGTTCTGTACTGCCGGCATCTGCACCTTTTCCGGTTTCACCAGCAGGTCATAGGCCAGCATGAGATAGCCGGCGGCAAAGATAGCCCCAAAGCCTATGCGGGCATACATGCCGCTCAGGAACCAGGGATTTTCTGCAGCTGCGGTGAATGCCATCAACGTCGAGCCACCGATGGCGCGTTCATAAAAGGCCTGCGCCATGCCCGACAGCAGCAGCGCCATGACCATGCCGACCATGCCCAGATTGAGCAGGCCATAGGCCCATTTCCAGCGTTGTCCGTCGAGGAAATTCACCCCGGATGTGCGCTGCTTGACGACATAGAACACCGAAATCATGCCGCAAACATAGGCGCCATAGAAAGCGAAATGCCCATGCGAGACCGTCCATTGCGTTCCGTGCGAGAACAGGTTGATCTGTGGCAAGGTCATCATGAAACCCCAGACCCCGGCACCAATGAAGTTCAGAAAGGCTTCGGTAGTGATCCAGATATAGGCCGGCCGGTTGTGCGTCCGCATCCGGTGCATGCCGGCGTCGTAGACAGCGTGCACCACCATCCCCAGCAGCGGCAATGGTTCGAGCGCGGAAAAGAAACCACCGATGCTGAGCCAGTATTGCGGCGTGCCGATCCAGAAATAATGGTGGCCAAGGCCCAGGATCCCAGCCCCCAGCACCAGCATCACTTCGATATAGAGCCAGGATTCGACGATCCGGCGCGACGTGCCCATGATGTCCATCAGCACCCAGGCCATGATCACGCCGATCAGGACTTCCCAGGTGCTTTCGACCCACATATGCACCAGCCACCACCACCAATAGAGGTCGACCGACATGTTGGTATTGTTATCGAAGGCATCGAGATAGACACCAACCAGCGGCACCAGGTCGATCATCAATACCCAGACGATACCGGTAATCTTCTCCGCCTTTACCGCCGTTGCAATGACGTTATAGGAAAATACCAGCAGTACGGCAGTAATTCCGATCGCCGCCCAGCGCGGCGCCTCGACATATTTGCGCCCCTGGTTGATGAACCACATGGAAAATTCATTGGCCTGCCCATATTGCACGAATATAAATACGCCTGCGACGATCAGCACCGAAACAACGAACACCCAGAAGGTGATCTCGGCCAGACGAATGCCCACTATCTCCCGGCCAAGTTCCTTGGGCAGATACCAGTATATGGCGCCCAAAAACCCCATCAGCAGCCAGATGATCAGTGTATCTATGTGCAGAATTTTTGATGTGCTGAAATGGAATGTTTCAAACAGCATCGTCGGATAAATATAGTATAGCGCAGACAGGACCCCGAACAGGACCATGACTCCGAAAAATGTCATTGCAGCTATGCAATAGCGAATTGCAAGTTTCTGGGAACGATACATTTGTCGAAGTCCCCCTTACCGTTGAGTCTGAGTCTGGCCGAAATTGGCTGGAAAACCATTGGTGTCGACGGCAGACATCCACTTCAGATAGGCCACCACCGACCTCGCGTCCTTTTCGGTCAGCTCCAGATTGGGCATCATGCGCGACCATGTCGGGTATTTTTCAGGATGCATCAGGAACTCGGCCATGGCTTCTTCCTTGTTGGCCTTGCCGGTCATCGGAATCCAGATGCTGTCCCAAGCCGGATCGAGCCACGACTTGGTGAGATCAGGACCATAATAGGCGCCATTGCCATAGAATGTGTGGCAAGCGATGCACGCCCGGCTCTGGATCACCAGCTTGCCATGCTTCATCAGCGCCTCCGCCTGTTCCTCGGTGACCATTTCGCCAAACAGCGGCTCGAGCTGACCGATGACCGGCACATCCGCGCGCCGATTCCAGTCATATTCATAGCCGATGTTATAGTTGATGACGCTATAGGCGGGGACCTGTCGCCCGCCCGCGCGGATCGCAGCCATGCTATCCACCGAAAGAAAAGCCAGAACGATCAGCATAACAACTGTAGTGCTGATAGCGCCAGTCGCCCAGAACAGCGGTTCTGCAATATCCAGACGCCGGTTTCTCTTGCGGGTGCCCCCTGATTGCGTTGTCATGGTCTCACTTCAATCTCTGCCGCCAGAACGCCATCGCTAATACGCAGACAAATACATCACAACTAACTGCCGGGAAACTGCGCCATTCTACCGCAGTCAGGAATCAGCTGTCGTTTTGCAATATTGACCCCACAAAAAGGGCAATCATTGACTTATATCAACTTATGGCAAAAATACCGCATGAATCATTGACTTGACATTGGATACATATCCGCTGTTCACCTTCGGCGGGCCACAGATACCGCCTTGTTCCAGGCCAAAAAGGTGAAGTTCCCGCGACACAAAGCGGCTTAAGGACGCACCCGCGACTGCGCCTCGAAACAGTCCTGAATTGCAATTGACAGCCCATGGCGGGCAGTGGCGAGCGCCCGAAAGCCACTGCGATTTACCGCTGCGCGGATGTTGTGGGCCACAAATGGACGAAGCGGTTCTTGCCGGGCCACCAGCCGTGGCGCGCAAATCAACGCCTGACCGACGGCGTCCGGCAGGATGGAGCAGACACTGCCCCTCGGCCCGAACCCGAAATCAAATGACGGCTTTATCCCGCCATAGAACCAGCCCCGACCACGGCAACGCCGCGGCAAGCCGAAACATGGCTGGCAGCCGACAGGATCCGGCGCCAGCGATCCATTTCACCTGTTTGAAAAGCTGGTCAGGCCTAGGCGCCAATGGCGCCCGGAATGCCCAGTGCCGCCATGCGCGATTGCACCCGCGCCACATCATGGCTGAGCACGGCCAGATCATACAGCCGGCCCTCGCTGTCCTTCACATGGTTGTGAAACAGTGCTTCGGCGCGAAAACCCAGATTTTCAAAACCGACAATGGCCGCTGGCTGATCGACGGTGGCCTGCATGCACAGCTTTTCCAGCCCCAGTTCCAGCGCCTGCACAAAACACTCCTGCATGAGCGTCGTGCCCAGCCCCTGCCCGCGCCATTCCGGCGCCAGAAGGACTCGCAATTCGCCGACATGGCGCGACCAGGACAGGATGTTGAGAACAATGGCGGTGCAGCCAATGATCACGCCACCTTCCCGCGCCAGCAGGGACTTGACGCGCCCGGTCTTGGCGCTTCGGATCCACGCATTCATGACTTTCTTGTGCGTGATATCGCTGCTCAGGAACAGCAGGTCATGTTCGGGAATGGTCGCGACAAAGGCTTCCAGATCCGCTTGATCCTGCGCTGTCAGCAAACTGAGTTCAATCGTCTTTCCGCCACAGGAAACACTCCGCGGATATGCCCGTACTGCATCGGTCATGTTGAACGTCTTTCCAGCCACTGGTTGAGTTTCGGCCACATCCGCCGAATGGCGTTGGCGCCGGCAACAATACTGACATGCCCGCCGGGCACGATGACTTCTTCCTTGTCGGTCGAACCGACAAGCTCGACCAGCGGCCGGCCACAGGCCGGCGGCACGATATGATCATATTTCGCCATCACATGCAGCAACGGCACCTTGATCCTGCCGATATCGACCCGGCGGCCGCCGATCTCGAGCGTGCCGTCATACAAAGCGTTTTTCTGCATCAGTTCGCGAATGGTCTGGCGGAAATACTCGCCGGCCAGCGGCAGCGTTTCATTGCCCCAGCGTTCCATCCGCCGATAGGCCGCCACATATTCGTCGTTCCACAGATTGTCCCACAAGCGGATCTGTGTTGCGACGACACTGGCCGGACGCAGCATTTCGAATCCGGCCACGATCATTTCCGGCGGAATGATCCCCAGCTTTTCAACCAGACGGTCCAGATCGAAGTGATCCGCCCTGGTCCATTGGTGAAAAAGCTTCATTTCCTGGAAATTGATGGGGGTGGTGAAGCAGGCCAGATTCCGCACCGGCCCGTCCGGGAACAGCGCCATGTACATGACCGAAAGCACACCGCCAAAACAATAGCCGACCAGCGAGACATCATCGACACCGGAATCTTCCTGCACCCGGCGGATACAGTCGGGAATGAACCCAAGCACGTAATCCTCGAATGTCAGATGCCGTTCCGCCAGGGTGGGGGCGTTCCAGTCCATGACATAAATGTCATGCCCGCGCTTCAGCAGGAATTCGATCATGCTCTGCCCCGGCGCCATGTCGAAAACGAACGCCTTGTTGGTCGTTGCCATGACAAACAGGATCGGAACCCGATAAACCTCGCGCTCCAGCGGTTCATAGTGATAGAGACTGAGCGTCCCATCGCGGTGCAGCAGCGTTTTCGGCGTTATGCCAACGGCCGGCGCCGGCGATCCGAGATAATCCAGTCCCTTCAGGCTGCGCTGGATAGCGCGATCAACCTCCGCCCGCAGACGGTCGGCGATGCCCGAACCCGCGGACGGGGCGTCGGACTGGCTGCTGGACTGACCTGCAGACCGGGCATCCTGGGTTGCCATGGCTCAATTGCCTCCTCCAGCGGGTTGCGCTTTCGCGGCCGGGGCTTTGTCCCTGGCTGCATTGCCACCGTCCTCGGCATCGGCGGGGGGGCGCCGCGTCCGCGTCGGCCGCCCCTCGGCAGTCCGATCCGACATCGCCACTGCCAGCGAATCCAGCTTGTCCTCGATCCGCTCCAGACGGTCTGCCAGTGCAGCGATATCGGTTCGGCTGGGCACGCGCATGGCCTTGAAATAGCGCTCCAGAGCCTTGTCGAACGCTTGCCGCATGCCAGTCGAAACTTCGGAAAATTGACCGAGCGTACGGTTGAACTGCTCGCCGCTCATGCTTTCATTCGCCATCGAATTGATGCTGGTTTCCAGCCGCCCGAGCATCTGCCGCCACATCTCGAATGGATCCATGTTGCCCGAAGATGCCACGTCCTCGCCTCCCTCCGCTGCAAACTCTGAATACTCAGCCAGTCATGGATAACGGATATGTCTGCTGTGGTGAAGGGGTATTCAGATAATTCGTGAAACTGCGCCGCGTCAGCGCCACCGGCACCCACCACGGGCGCAGCATCATTTTCGCCAGCTGCGCGCCTTCCGGCGACAGCATGCGCGCGGCTTCGCCACACCATTGCCGGGTCAGGCGGCTGACCAGCATCGCTGCGGTCAGGGTTCCGGCCACGGCGACCTGGCCGGATACGCCGTCCGCCTGCATATCGTCGGCGATTTCCACCGTGCGGTCCGCCGCGGCCTCGCTGGCAAAGGCCGCCGACAGGGCTGCACCGATCCGCGCCTCGGCATCGCGGGCGGCACTGTCAATGGAATCGAAGTTCAGGAAGCCGTGAAACTGACCCGGATAATGCAACAATTCCACTGGCACCCCGGCCATGCGCAGCTTGTCGGCATAGGCCAGACCATCATCCCGAATGGGATCGAAACCAGCAGTGACGATCGTCGCCGGCGGTAGCGCCCGCAGCAAGGCCGGGCTGGCAAAGGCCGGCGACAGCCATGGATCCGTCATGTCTTCGCCGCGGTTGATCAGATATTTGAGGGAATCGATGAAATCCGCCGTCAGCATGTAACCGCTGGCATTCTCCTGCGTGGAAGCAAATTCCTCCACCAGATTGGTCGCTGGATAAACCAGCACCTGCCGCTGCAGCGCCGGGCCGCCGCGCCGCAGATTTTCCTGCGCGACGGCGGCGCTGATATTGCCGCCGGCACTGTCGCCGCCAATCGCCAGCCGCTTCGGGTCGATCCCGTGCGCACGGCCATGGCTCGCCACCCAGCGCAGCGCCGTCAGAAAATCCTCCCGGCCGGAATAGAGGCAATGTTCGGGCGCCATGCGATAGCGCACCGCCACGACGATGGCGCCTGACGCGCGTGCGACGCTGCGACAGATGGAATCATTGGCATCGAGGTCGCCGACGACAAAGCCGCCGCCATGGCACCAGAGAAAGCCAGGCTTCAGATCGCTGCGGCGGTCGGGCGTATAGATACGCAGGGTCATGCGGCCGGCGGGACCATCGATTTCCCTATCCACGACCGAAGCCACGGGAACCTTGCGGCCCAGCGCCTTGGCAAGGCTGCTCCAGCCCCGGCGCAGCATGTCGATATGCTCTTCGCTGGCGGTCCAGTTGAAGAACGGATTGGCAAGCCGCAGAAATATTTCCGCTTCCCGATCCAGCCGCCTGGCTCGAATGGTCTGAGGCATTCCCATCATGGCCAACAAATCCCCTTCCTGCTCTGCCGGACAGAATTTCATTATGATTTCCGGCCCGTTACTTTCAGCTGCCAGGCGCATATTCCAGCAGTTGAACATTCTTCTTTTTCGTCCCGGCAACTGGTGTTGCGCACACTCCCTCTAACGCCGGACATTCGTACATCTTGCGACAAGGGGCAACGCGTTGCAACATCAAACACGTGCGTATTATTGGCAACGGCATCAATGGAATCTTCAATCTGGTGCCCAAGCTTCAGTTTTTGCAGAAGATTTTTCCATCCCCGCAATACAGCCATTCCAATGAAATGAAAACGATGGTTAAAATTTATCGCTGATATGAATTTTGCATTGCCTCGCGCAATTTAGCCCGGATCTGCCCTGCACTGCGGGAGCTGCGAAAACGGCGCGCCCCCCCGCCAGCCCGGCCACAGGCTTGGAAAAATGCAATG
>CAZIAA010000073.1:0-7509 GCA_964537365.1 uncultured Sandaracinobacter sp. | reverse complement strand
ACAACTGGGAATTGCGCCGGCATGACGCCGACCTCCGCCAGGGTGCGCGGCATGCCCAGCCCGGCAATCAGATCGTGCAAGGCATCCGCCGCACTGTCGCCGGGCCGGCCCAGCAATTCGGCAATGCGTTGCTGACGGGCGGGATTATGCGCTGCATTCCACTGCATCACCCAGGGCAGCATGACGCAGGAAGTATGGCCATGCGCAACACCGCAAGTGCCGCCCAGCACATGGCCGATGGCATGGCTTGCCCCCATCGGCACGCCGCCGACGATTGCCAGCATCGCCTGCCAGACACCGATCTGGCATTTCAGCCGCGCCGCCAGATCCTGCGGATGGGCCTTCACCCGGGTCAGCCCCTCCTGCAGGAACAGCAGGGCGCTGGCGGCCAGACCATCGGCGAAATCATTCGACAGATGCGACGCCAGAATTTCAGCGGCATGGTCGATGGCGCGCACACCGGTCGACAGCCAGACCCATTCCGGCGTGTGCAGCGTCAGCGCCGGATCAAGGATGATTGCAACCGGTGCCATATCCGGGTGGTCATAGCCCTGCTTGTGATTCCTGGCTTCGTCGGAAGCGCCCGAACGCGGGTTGAATTCGCCGCCCGACAAAGTCGTCGGCACGGCAATGATCGGGATATCCGGCCCGCGCGTCACTGGATTGACCGCCCGGCCTTCGGCATCGACGCGCACGTACAGGGCTTCGAAATCATCGACATGGCGCACGTCATGGGCAAGCGCCAATGAGGCAACCTTGGTAGCGTCCGTCACTGAACCGCCACCCACCGACACCAGCAGATCGGCCTGTGCCGTGCGGGCGCCTGCGACAATGCGCAACACATCGGAACGCGGTGCATGCGGGCGAATGCCATGCACAAGGCCGGCAAACTGATGGCCTAGCGCGGCTTTGATCCGGGCGATGGCATCGGTCGCGGTCGCCAGGGTATTCGAAGTCACCAGAAATACCCGCCGCGCGCCCCTGTGCGCGACCTGTTCCGCCAGCACTTCCGCCACCGGTCGGCCGAAGATCACTTTTTGCGTGCGGGTGAAATTCACTTCCCCGGTTCGCAGATTGCGCAACACCGCCCTCCTTGCATGCATGGTCTGTCCGACCTCATTCACTGGTGGCAGAGCGGCGCGCATAATGCCAGCCTCCCACCCGGAGCGTGGCATGAACCCAGTGCAATCGACAAGAAAATTGATGTTTTACAGAAGCAGATCGTGGCCGCTATCCTGACCCGGCTTGCCATATGCCCTGGTCAGCCGGCCATCTTCACGACAGCGGCGCCGGAGCGGGGACGCGGCAGAATCGCCGGAATTACCCGGCAGCACGAAAACAAGGAGCAATGCAATGCCTGAACTTCGCCAGGTTCCACGCGCAGAAATCACCGACGAAAAGATCCTGCGCTATTTCAACCGCCTGTTCGGCGACCGCGACCCGATAACCGATCCCGGCACATCGACCGGCACCCCCGGCGACTGGTGGTCGGTGTTTGCGCTGTCCACCGACATCTTCCACCATGCCGTTGATGGCTTTGCGCTCTATCGCAGCCCCGACCGCAAGCTCGATCCGGTGTTACGGGAACTGGGCCAGACCCGCGCCGGCTGGGTGCATGGCAGCCAGTTCGTGTTTTCCCAGCATTGCAAATCCTTGCGCGGCCTCGGCGTCAGCGAGGACAAGATCGCCGATATCGCGCACTGGACCGTGTCCGATGCCTATACCGACGAGGAACGCGCGGTTCTGGCCTATACCGATTGCCTGACCCAGGCCAGCGGCCGGGTCCCGAAGGCGGTCTTCGCCAGGCTGAAGACCTTCCTCAGCGATCTGGAAATCTTCGAGCTCACCTACATCACCATGCTCTATGCCATGCACGCCGTCATCACCCGGGCGCTGCGCATGGAATTCGACGACCGCGAGGACCCAATCGTCGAAGTGGAAGCGCCGGAAGGATTCAGTGCCGCCGACTTCCTCAGCCCCAGCCCGCGCAGCCACTGACTTTCCCCATGCCATCCGTCAGTTTCATTGACGGATGGCATGAACAGTGCTACATAGATAGCGAAGTAAATGTAGGATGCGCCGCCAGACGGGCGTTGCCCTCCGAGGCAGATGCATTGGTGACAGGATTGCGCTACAATCCTCCGGCTGGCCGCAGCGACTGCCTTTGAACGTCTTTAAGCTAGGGAGAATGAAGATGGCTGAAGCGAAAAACACCGAATTCGAAATCCAGGGCGTCAACCATGTCGCGCTGGTGTGCAAGGACATGGCCAAGACGGTCGAATTTTATCGCGACATCCTGGGCATGCCGCTCATCAAGACGCTCGACCTGCCGGGCAACCGCGGTCAGCATTTTTTCTTTGACATCGGCAATGGCGACAGCCTCGCCTTTTTCTGGTTCCCGGATGCGCCGGAATCCGAGCCCGGCAGGACCAACGCCACCGACCTGCCTGGCCAGGGTTCGTTCATCACCGCCCATGGCAGCATGAACCATCTGGCGCTCAATGTCCCGGCCGACAAGTTCGAGGAATATTACCAGAAGCTGAAGGCCAAGGGTGTCGAAGTCGGGCCATTGATGAACCATGATAATTCGCCGACCCAGGTTTCGCCGGATTTCAACGACGATGTCTATGTGCGCTCGATCTATTTCAAGGGCCCGGACGGCGAATTGCTGGAATTCGCCTGCTGGACGCATAATGGCTTCACCAAGAAGGACCTCGCCCATGATCCGGCGCGCGCCGATGGCTCCCGCGCGGAAGGCATGGTCGTCGTCGCGGCCTGAGCCGGTCGTCGCGCCAGAGGTGGCCCGACAGGTCACCGGCGAGTCCATAGGGACCGAACAGACATAGGGACCGAACAAAACAGCAGCCTGTCACCCCCTGGTGGCAGGCTGCTGACATATTCAAGGCCCGACATACGGGAAGTCCGCACAGCCCTGATCCGCTCCCTCACGGGCCGGCAGCCGGTCGCTGTCGTCCTTCCCCGCCCAGTTGCTGCAGAATGCGCTGATCGGACAGGATCCGGGATTCCAGCGGCCCGCGCCAGCCCCCCGTTGCAGCACCCAGCAGGATGAGGGCGTAACCCAGCCGGATGGTCGGTGCCAGCATGGCCGCCGGCAGATCGCCGGTCACCCAGTCCAGCATGACGGAACGAAACTGGTGATCGAGCTGATGCAGCAGCAGTTCGGCATCGATTTCGCTACGCAGCGCGCCCGCCGCCGCGGCTTCGACGATCATTGCCCGCCAGAATGCATCGCGCTTGGGATTGTAGATCGCCGCGCGCACTTCGCCCAGCGCCGAAAACACTTCGCGCCAGAGCACGCGATAGAATTCCGGATCGGAAGCATAAAATTCCACGGCAAGGTCAATGGCGCCAAAGATCCGGGTGAGCGGGTCCGCCGCTGACTGTTCGGCAAATTTCTGGCGGAATTCGCGCACGTCCTGCAGCACCGCCAGCACGATCGCACCCTTCGACCCAAACAGGTTATAAGGTGTTGCAATGCTGACATCGGCGCGTTTCGCCAGTTCGCGCATGGACAATCCGGCCGAACCGCGCTCCCGGATCAGGGCGCGCGCCGCTGCCATGATGCGCCGCCGTCGCTCCTCCTTGCCGGCCTCGCGCCGTCCGCCCGACGACTTTGCGGAATCATTCATGAGCGGGCATGACTTCAGCCGCCGGCATGTTCGGCCAGCAGCTCCGCACGCAGAACCGGCTTCAGAGTCTTGCCACTGGCATTGCGCGGGAATTCCGCATGGCGCACGGCAATCCGCACCGGCACCTTGAATGGTGCCAGATGCCTTGCTGCATGATCCTTCAATTCGGCCTCGGTCACCATTGCGCCCGGCTTCACCTGCACCAATGCACCGACTTCTTCACCAAGCACTTTATGCGGCAGGCCAACCACCGCTGCGTCGATCACATCGGAATGGGACACCAGGACATCCTCGATTTCGACGCAATAGATATTCTCGCCGCCGCGGATCAGCATGTCCTTCACCCGGTCCAGCAGATAGACGAAACCATCCGCATCCATGCGACAGATGTCGCCGGTGTGATACCAGCCATCGGTGAACGCCCGCGCCGTGCCTTCCGGATTGTTCCAGTAACCGGCCACCACATTGGGGCCGCGAATCCACAGCTCGCCGGCAGCGCCCGCCGGCACATCCCGGCCCTTGTCATCGACGATGCGCAAATCGCACACCGGCACGGCAATGCCCAGGCTGTCCGGCCGCCTGAGATAATCCTCGCCGGCGTTCACGACTGCAACAGAAGAGGTTTCGGTGGCGCCATAGCCTTCCGCCGGCAGGAATTGCGGAAATTTTTCCGCCACATGCCGGGTCAGTTCCGGCGCAACAGCAGCACCACCGTAACCATAGCCCTGCAGGCTGGACAGATCCCGGTTGCGAAATTCCGGCGATTCCAGCGCCTGCCAGACCATGGCGGGGACACCCGTCGTGCCATTCACCTTTTCCGTTTCAATGAGGCCGAGGAAATTTTCCGCATTCCACTTATGCATCAGCACCAGCTTGCCCCCGGTCATGACCGTCGGCACCATCATCGAATTGGTGCCGGTGACATGGAACAGCGGCACCGGCAGCAGATTGACGCGCTGGGGGGCATCCGGGTCCGGCGCCGGCAGGGCTTCGCCGCGCCGCACCATGGCATGCGCGGCGCTATAGCCCAAGGAAATCACATTGGTGAGGACATTGCGATGCGAACCCAGCGCGCCCTTGGGCCGGCCGGTGGTGCCGCTGGTATAGAGGATGGTGGCCGGATCATCGGTATCGATTCCGGGGTCCGGCATGGGGTTGTCCGGCAAGGCGCCATAACCATCCGGCGTGCCGACCAGATCGACCAGCGGCACTGCCGAAGTGCCGAAATCGCTCTCCGTCCGGGTCGACACCAGCAGATCGAGATCGAGATCCGCCACCAGCGGCGCCAGCCGTTGCAGGCGGTCGCCATCGGCAAAGACGATTTTCGCGCCCGAATCGGCAATGCCATAGGCGAGATCGTCGCCCGTGCCCCAGGAATTGAGCGGCGCCAGCACGGCACCGATGGAAACGCCAGCCCAGAACGCCAGCGACCATTCCGGCAGGTTGCGCATGGCAATGGCAATGCGGTCGCCCTTGCCGACGCCATGGCGTTCAGCCAGAATCCGGCCCAGCTGGCCGGCGGCGCGGAAATGCGCGGCATAGCTCTGCCGCTCGTCGCGATAGACGATATATTCGCGCTCGCCCCAGCCGCGGCCCAGATCGAACACCTGGCGCAGATCATTCAATGCCTGCACATAGGCGCGCAGCTTCAGGCCGCGAATATTGACTTCGGTCATTTCGAACGGCGCGCCCGGCGCCGTCAGAATGCGACGTGCCTCGGCAAGATCAACCACCGGCCATTGCGACATGCCCATTGCCTCCCTCGTCCTTCTGCCGGCGCATCTCACCGCCGGCGTTTCCGCGCCCGACACCTGGCGAGCCCGGATTGCCCCGCCCGCAATGGCAAAGGCGTGAACCTGCATGGTGAATGGTGCTTGGCGAAATTCCTAGAACCCGTTATAGGTGATTTTCCGAAAAACACAAGGACGCAACCGCGCCCTGTCGAACACACAGCCCCGCGGGAACAGCACACGGGAACAAGAGGAGGAGAGGGCCAATGGACATCGAAATCGTTGCAGAGGGATTGCAGTTTCCGGAAGGACCGATCGCCATGGCGGACGGTTCGGTCATTCTGGTGGAAATCAAGCGGCAGACCCTGACCCGGGTGCATCCGAACGGCAAGACCGAAGTGATTGCCGAACTCGGCGGTGGCCCGAACGGTGCCGCCATTGGTCCCGATGGCGCGGTTTACGTGACCAACAATGGCGGCTTCCAATGGGTGACCGACTCGGAATCCGGCATTCTGGCGCCCTTTGGCATCCCGGATTATTATAAATCCGGCCAGATTCAGCGTGTCGATCTGTCCAGCGGCAAGGTGACGACCGTCTATGACAGTTGCGACGGCCGACCTCTGCGCGGCCCCAATGATCTGGTATTCGACGCGCATGGCGGCTTCTGGTTCACTGATCTTGGCAAGAGCGGTGAGGAATGGGTGCAGCATGGCCATCTGCTCTATGCCAGGCCGGACGGCTCCAGCATCACTCGTGTGCTGGAAGATCGAACCACGCCAAATGGAGTCGGGCTGTCGCCCAATGGCCGCAAGCTTTACGTTGCCGAAACCAACACTGGCCGGTTGTGGGAATATGACGTCGAAGCCCCCGGCAAGCTGGTGCCCCCGGCCGGCCCGTGGCCGGCACTTTCGGGCCGGCTGCATACCGGACGCGGCTATTATCTGTTCGACAGCCTCGCCATGGAAGCCGATGGCCGCATCTGCGTCGCAACCATCCTGAAGGGCGGGATCACGGTGTTCAACACCGGCGATGGCACATATGAACATATCCCGGTCCCGGATCCGATTACGACCAATATCTGTTTTGGCGGCGATGACATGCGAACCGCCTGGATCACGGGCTCCGGCACCGGCAAGCTGTTCAAATGCCGCTGGCCACGCCCGGGGCTGCGCCTGCAGCACAACGCATGAGGTCCGCAATGTCCTTTCAGCAAATCCGTTATGAAGTAGACGGGCCGGTCGCAACCATCACGCTCAACCGACCTGACAAGCTGAACGCCTTCACCAATCTCATGGGCCGGGAAATCGCCACGGCCGTGCGCCAGGCCAGCGCCGATGACATGGTGCGGGCGATCATTCTGACCGGCGAAGGCCGGGGCTTCTGCGCCGGCGCCGATATTTCCGCCGGCGCCGGCAGCTTCGACACCAAATCGGGTGACGGCGCGAAGAATTTCGGCGCGCAGAATGGCGCATCGAATGCCGACAGGGATGGCGCTGGTTTCATCGGCGCCATGTTCAATTCCACCAAGCCGGTCATTGCAGCGTTCAATGGCCCGGCGGTCGGAGTCGGAATCACCCTCGCCCTGCCGGCGGACATCAAGATTGCGGCCCAATCCGCTCGATTCGGCTTCGTCTTTGCCCGCCGCGGCCTCGTGCCGGAAGCGGCCAGCGCCTGGTTCCTGCCGCAGATCGTCGGGCTGCCACAGGCTTTGCGCTGGTGCCTTTCCGGCCGCGTCTTTGACGCTGCCGAAGCATTGGCCGGCGGTCTCGTCAGCGAAGTGGTCGCGGATGATCAATTGCTGCTGCGGGCGCGGGAAATCGCTCAGGAAATCGCCGACAATACCGCCCCCGTCTCTATCGCGCTGACCCGGCAGATGCTGTGGCGCTTTGCCGGCGAAGCCCTGCCCTGGGGCGCAATGTCGGTGGATGGCGGTTTTGCCATGGCGCTGGGGTCCGGCCCCGACGTGCGCGAAGGTGTCGCTTCCTTTCTGGAAAAGCGGCCGCCGCAGTTCCCCGGCCGCCCCAGCCGCGACATGCCCGATGGCTATCCGTGGTGGCGCAAAGGCGAATAGGAACCAAAGCACTGCGGAGCAAAGCCGGGCGTCAGCGCCCGGCTTTGCCAACGCCGAG
>CAZIAA010000072.1:0-7512 GCA_964537365.1 uncultured Sandaracinobacter sp. | reverse complement strand
TATCCCGGCGACAAGGAAGGCAAGGGCGGGGTTTACAATTTCGTCACCAAGCGCGGCTTGTGCAAGGGCGATCGTTCCAAGATCAGCTGGACGCAGGTGGAAACCGGTTCGGCCATCACCTGGAAATACCCCAGCTGCGTGCTTCAGGGCGCGGATTCCGTCGGCGAATTCTATTCGGTCGCAGTCACCAATGGTTTCCAGCAGGCCGACACCGGCACCAAGATGCTGCACATCGGCCCGCGCACGAAATCGACCATCATTTCCAAGGGCATTTCCGCGCTGAAATCCAGCAACACCTATCGCGGGCTGGTGCAGGTGGCGCCCGGCGCCGAGAATGCGCGCAACTTCACCCAGTGCGACAGCCTGCTGATCGGCGATCTGTGCGGCGCCCACACCGTACCCTATATCGAAGTAAAGAACCCGTCGGCGCAGGTGGAACATGAAGCCACCACCAGCAAGATCAGCGACGATCAGAAATTCTACGCCATGAGCCGGGGCCTCACCGATGAAGAAGCCATCGCGCTTATCGTCAACGGCTTCTGCCGCGACGTGCTGCAGCATCTGCCGATGGAATTCGCCGTGGAAGCGCAAAAGCTTCTGAATGTCAGCCTGGAAGGCAGCGTCGGCTGAGCCCGGCGCTTCCCGCCCTTCGGACCGCCCAACAGATCAGGACCAACATGACCACAGAAACGTCCCCGCAACCGCTGCTTCAGATCCGCAACCTGCACGCCACGGTTGCCGAGCATGAAATCCTGAAAGGCCTTGATCTGTCGATCAACACCGGCGAAGTGCATGCCATCATGGGGCCGAACGGTGCCGGCAAATCAACGCTGGCGCATGTCCTTGCCGGCCGCGAGGGCTATGAAGTCACCCAGGGCTCGGCACTGTTTGAGGGCGCGGATCTGCTGGATATGCCACCGCATGAGCGCGCTGCCGCCGGGCTGTTCCTGGGTTTTCAGTATCCGGTCGAAATTCCGGGCGTGTCCAATCTGCTGTTTCTGCGCACGGCGATGAACGCACAACGCGCCATCCGCGCCGAAGCCGGCATTTCCGGCGCCGATTTCATGAAGCGCGTGCGCCAGGAAGCAGCGGCCCTCGGGCTAGACATCGACATGCTGCGGCGCGGCGTCAATGTCGGCTTTTCCGGCGGCGAAAAGAAGCGCAATGAAGCTTTTCAGCTGGCCATGCTGGGGCCAAAGCTCGCACTGCTCGATGAAACCGATTCCGGCCTCGATATCGACGCCCTGCGCGTCGTCGCCGACAGCATCAACCGCTTCCGTCGCGAAGACCGCGCCGTGCTGCTGATTACCCATTATCAGCGCCTGCTGGATTATGTCCGGCCGGATACTGTGCATGTACTGGTGAATGGCCGCATCGTCGAAAGCGGTGGCGCCGATCTGGCGCTCAGGCTGGAAGAAAAGGGCTATGAAGGGATTGCCGCATGACAGCCGCGCCCGCGCCCTTGCCACCATTGCCGACGCGCAAGCAGGAACGCTGGCGCTATGCCGATTTCGACGCCGTTGCCAAACTGTGGCCGGCGCCGCCGGCGCGGCTGATTTCAGTTCCCGCAGGCGAAGCGCGCGAAGACATATTGCATGTGCGCGCCGGCGGAATCCACGATATTCGGGTGGAACTGGGCGAAGGCGCCCGGCTGGCGCTGGTGCTGGTGGTGATTTCGCCCGAATATGCCCGCGTCGCCATCGATGCGCATCTACAGGCGCGTTCGTCCATCGACATCGGCGGAATCATTCTCGGCGATGGCGAGGCCGTGCAGGAAATCGTCACCGAAATCCGCCACGAAGATGTTGCCGCCACCAGCCGGCAGCGCGTGCGCATCGTGCTTGACGATCAGGCCACCGGCAGCTTTCTCGGCCAGATCGCCGTGCCGCGCATCGCGCAGAAGACCGACGCCGACCAGTCGGCGCGCGCGCTGGTGCTGAAACGCACGGCCACGGCCAATCTCAAGCCGGAACTGGAAATCTTTGCCGATGACGTGCAGGCCCGCCATGGCTGCACCGTGGGCGAACTGGACAAGGACGCGCTGTTCTATCTGCAATCGCGCGGCATCCCCAAAACCGACGCGGAAAATCTGCGGACTGAGGCTTTTGTCGCCGACGCCTTCACCGGTCTGGCCGATGCCGACGCGCGCGATGCGCTGCAGGCCGAAGCCGTCGCCTGGCTGGAAGCGCGCGCGGCGCGCGCCCGCAACGCAAAAATAGGGGCAGAGGCAGGAGCAACGCCATGAACGGGCTGCCACTTGCAGCGTATCACGTCATGCCGCCGCGGCTGCTTGATCTGCGCAGCGAATTTCCAGCCGTTGCCCCGGACTGGGCCTATCTCGATGCCGCGGCAACGGCGCAGAAACCGCGCGCCGTCATCGACGCCATCACCCGCGCCTATTCGCAGGATTATGCCACCGTGCACCGCGGCGTCTATGCCCGTTCGGCGCGCATGACCGAAAGCTATGAAGCCGCGCGCGAAAGCGTCGCCCGCTTCATCAACGCCCGGCCGTCCGAAGTGGTGTTCGTGCGCGGCGCCACCGAAGCCATCAACCTCGTCGCCGAAAGCTGGGGCAATGCCAATATCCGCGCCGACGACCATATCCTGCTGACGCAGCTCGAACATCATTCCAATATCGTGCCCTGGCGACTGCTGGCCGACCGCACCGGCGCACGGCTTGATGTCGCGCCGCTCAATGCCGATGGCGCCATCGACACCGACGCCCTGATCTCCTGCATCGGCCCGCGGACGAAGCTGGTCGCCGTCAGCCATGTGTCGAATGTGCTGGGCGCGGTCGCCGATGTCGGCCGCATCGCCCGCGCGGCGCACGCCGCCGGCGCCAAGCTGCTGGTCGATGGCTGTCAGGCCGCGCCGCGCATCGCCATCGACATGCAGGCCATCGGTGCCGATTTCTACGCCTTTTCCGGCCACAAGCTCTACGGCCCGACTGGCATCGGCGTGCTGTGGGCGCGGGCGGAAATCCTCGAATCCATGCCGCCCTGGCAGGGTGGCGGCTCAATGATCGACGAAGTGCATTTCGATCGCATCACCTATCTGCCGCCGCCGCAGCGCTTCGAAGCCGGCACGCCGCATATCGTCGGCGCTGTTGGTCTGGCGGCGGCCATCCACTGGGTGGAATCGATCGGCATCGACGCCATCGATGCGCATGAACGCGCCCTCACCCTGCTGGCCCGCGAAGCGCTGCAGAACATCGCCGGCCTGCGCCTGTTCGGCCCGGCGGACAGCGCCGGCATCCTGTCATTCGCAGTCGGCGAGGTGCATCCGCATGATGTCGCCACCATATTGGATGAATGCCAGGTGGCGATTCGGGCCGGGCATCACTGTGCCCAGCCGCTGATGCGCTGGCTGCAGGTACCCGCCACCGCCCGCGCCAGCTTTTCCGCCCACAGCACCGAAAGCGATGTGCAGAAGCTGGTGGATGGAATCCAACGCACGCAAAGGATTTTCGCATGACGACCGAACCCGACCGTTCCGCACCGCCGATGCGCCATTTCGATGTCGAAATCGTCGATGCGGTGGAAACCCCGCCCAAGAACATGCCGCCGGGCGCCCACACCAAACAGGACAGCGAGGCTTATCTGAAAGATTTCCTGGCGCACAGCGACCCCGCCGCGCCACTGCAGGGCGATGCACTGACGGAGGCACTGACCGACGCCCTGCGCGACATTTACGACCCGGAAATTCCAGTCAATATCTATGATCTGGGGCTGATTTACGATGTTCATGCCGAGGACGGTCATGTCAGCATCACCATGACGCTGACCACGCCCAATTGCCCGGTGGCGGAATCCATGCCCGGCGAAGTGGAACTGCGCATCCTCGCCGTGCCGGGTGTGGCCACCTGCGACGTCGATCTGGTCTGGGAACCGGCCTGGAACCCGGACAATATGACCGATGAAGCCAAGCTGGAACTGGGCCTGCTATGAGCAATTCCATGCCCGCAGATACCCTGGCCCGGCCGGTCATTCAGCTGACGGACGCCGCCCGCGCGCAGATCGCCCGGCTGCTGGCCAGCGCCCCGGCCGATGTCGCCGGCGTGCGGCTGTCCACACCGCAGAAAGGCTGTTCCGGTTTTTCCTATGCCGTGGACTATGCCCAGGCCCCTGCCCCCGGTGATGAAAGCATCGACACCGGTGCCGGCCGGCTATTCGTCGATGGCGCCTCCGTGCGTTATCTGCACGGAACCGTCATGGACTGGCAGGAAGATGATTTCACCCCCGGATTCACCTTCGCCAACCCCAATGCCAGCGGCAGTTGCGGCTGTGGCGACAGCTTCAAGATTGCGGATGTGGGGACTGCGCCAGCGCCTCCCGCGCCCTAAATCTCCCGCGCGAGAACCTCGCGCACTCTATATCTCCCGCGCGAGAACCTCGCGCGCCAGGGGAAGCGTGATCGGGCGCTGCTGCGCCATGGCGGCCTGATCGATCCGCGCCACCGCCTGCGCCAGACCGGCAAAGCTGCGCTCGATCCGTGTCAGCACATAACTGACGACATCGGCCGCGACCGCCACGCCGCGGTCCCGCCACAGCTTGCGGAATACCGCCTGCAGCAGGGCGTCATCCGGCAGGCCGATGCGCACCTGCGGAGTCGCCTGCAAGCGGCTGCGCAAATCCCGCAACGCCAGATTCCAGTCACCGGGCGCGGAGCGCGCCGTCAGCAGCAATGGCCGGCGTTCTTCCAGCGCTGCATTCCAGGCGTGAAACAGCGCTTCCTCGCTGGCGGCGCGGTCGGCATCATCCCACACCCGGGCATTGGCGCGGCGCCCGAAAATAGCAGCCAGATGGCTTTTCCCCGACCCCGCCGGCCCGATCAGCAAGGCCACTGGAATGGGCCAGGTGGCCCAGCCATCGAGGAAGCTGACCGCAGCCTGATTTGCAGCCGAAACGAAGAAATCCCGCTGCCCCTGCGCTGCCCGCCATCTGAGCGGCAGCACCATCTGGCGCCCGGGCGCCACATCCGCCATCACTGCGGCCTGCCCGCCGATCCGGACGAAGGGGTTGCGGCCGGGGGCGGCGCCGTTTCGCTGGGCACGGTCACTTCCTGCAGCGGCTGATCCCGCGGCTCACCGGCCGGGGGCGGCAGCGGCGCTTCATCGGGCTGGCGCGGCCGCAGCCGCCCGGCCGTCAGCCGCAGCCCCTGCTGGTCGAGGGCATAGCGCAATTCATCGGGCGGCACCGCCGGGGTGATTTCGAACACCGAATCGCCACCCAGAATGAGGCTCTGCACCCGCATCCGCAGCACGCCGGGGGTGGCCGCAATCCGGCGCTGCATGGCCTGCAGCGTGGCGTCATCGGGGGTCGCCACTTCCACCCGAATGGGCGACCAGGCACCGGTCTGGAAAGTGCCGCCGAATTGCGGCCCGGTGTCCTCCAGCTCGGCGGTCAGGTCTTCGTCCGGGATAAGCTTTGGATCCGGAATGAGATTGCCGGCGCGCAGCGCTTCAACATAAATGCGGTCGGCTTCGGCAACCGCGGTATCGAGCAGATCGCGCAGATTGCCGGCGCGGTTGCGCAACCGCGCCCGGCCCAGCACCCGGCCATGCGTGCCCAGACGCGCAATCAGTTCCGCCGTCACCGGCCCGCCGACATAGCCCTGATCGAGGATCAGTTCCGGAATCAGCACATCTGCGACCTGATAGCGATCGATCAGCATGCGCCACAGGAACAGATGCCGGCGTTCGGTCTGCCAGGCGTTCAACAGAATGACATCGCCGGGCGTCGGCTGGATGCGGACATAATCGACCGGCGTTTCGCCGGCGCGCAGGCGCGTCCATGCCGCCAGCCAGGGTGAATTTTCCTCATAGGCCATGCGCGTGCCGGCAGCCTGCAGCACGGGGATCACCAGAAATGGCGGCGACGCATTGACCGCTGAATAGCGGCCGAGAAATTTCGATGTCCGCACGCGATCGAACACCACGGCCAGCTTCGCCACATAGCGCTTCGGACCGACTTCCTCCTGCTCGATTTCAATGGCGGAGACGATTCCATCCAATGCGCTGTCGGCCAGTTTCGGCGCGGTCGTGGCTTCTTCCCCGGACATGCGCGCCCACAATGCCGGCCAGGCCAGACGCTGCGCTTCGCGCCAGCCGTTCTGGCGCGCATCTTCCGGGCTTTTGCCCGTTGTGTCGACGCGGATTCCGCCCACCACCAGGCCGCCGCTGCCGCCAACCGCAGTCGCCGTCTGTGCGTCCGAATCGGCGGAAGTCGAGGCGGCCCCCGACTGTGCCAGAACCGCTGCCGGCCGACCTGCGCCCAGCAGCAGAAAAACCATCAGAAAGCAGCGCCACCATGTCATCGCTTCTGCCTTTGGCGCAGGAAGGCTGGGATTCCAAGCCTGATCGCGTTAGAGGCCGGCGATCATGACCCGAAACATTCCCCCCGCCACCTATGCCGATGCCGGCGTTTCCATCGCTGCCGGCAACCAGCTGGTGCAGATGGTGGCGCCACTGGCGCGCGCCACCCGCCGCCCCGGCGCCGATGCCGAAATCGGCGGTTTCGGCGGCGTTTTCGATCTGAAGGCGGCGGGCTTTTCCGACCCGTTGCTGGTGTCCGCAACGGACGGGGTCGGCACCAAATTGCGCCTCGCCATCGAAAGCGGCCGGCACGACAGCATCGGTCAGGATCTGGTCGCCATGTGCGTCAACGACCTGATCGTGCAGGGCGCCGAGCCATTGTTCTTTCTGGATTATTTCGCCACCGGCAAGCTCGATATCAATGTTGCGCGCGATGTCGTTGCCGGCATTGCGCGGGCCTGTGCGGAGACCGGCTGTGCATTGATTGGCGGCGAAACCGCGGAAATGCCCGGACTTTATGCCGGCGGTGATTATGATCTGGCCGGCTTTGCCGTCGGCGCGGTCGAACGCAGCCAGCTGCTGACCGGAGAAGCCGTGGCGATTGGCGATGTGCTGCTCGGGCTGGCGTCCAGCGGCGCGCATTCCAACGGCTATTCGCTGCTGCGCAAACTGGCGGCCGATGAGGATCTGCAGGCGCCCGCTCCTTTTGACGCCTCACGCACGCTGATCGATGCCTTGCTGATGCCGACGCGGCTCTATGTGAAACCGCTGCTGCCGCTCATCCGGCAGGGGCTGGTGCATGCCCTCGCCCATATCACCGGCGGCGGATTGCTGGAGAATGTGCCGCGCGTGCTGCCGGCCGGCGCCCGTGCCCGGATCGATGCGCAAAGCTGGCCCTTGCCGCCGCTGTTCGGCTGGCTGCAGCACAAGGGTGCGATGCAGGCGGCGGAACTGGCGCGCACCTTCAATTGCGGCATCGGCATGATTCTGGCCGTTTCGGCCGACAATGCCGACCAAGTCACCGCCGCCCTGCGCGACAGCGGCGAAACCGTCGCGGCAATCGGCCAGATCGTCGCCGGCGCGCGCGGCTGTGAAATCCAAGGTGCCGCCAACAGCTGGGGCCAGAACGGCGCCTGGCAGGCCGCGCATGATGCCTGACACCGGCCGGATTCGTACCGCCGTGCTGATATCCGGGCGTG
>CAZIAA010000071.1:0-7623 GCA_964537365.1 uncultured Sandaracinobacter sp. | reverse complement strand
CTGTTCCATGCCTTTTGCGAGGAACGCCAGTGCCTGACGCGGTCTTTGCGTGAGGAAATCGTCGATATCTGCCAGAAGGCCGTGCGGCTGGAAGATGCGTTCATTGATCTCGCCTTTGAAATGGGTCCGGTGCCGGGGATGACGGCGCTCGAAATCAAGAAATACATCCGCTTCATTGCCGACTGGCGGCTGCAGCAACTGGGGCTGCAGCCGATCTATCTGATCGAGAATAATCCGCTGACCTGGCTGCAGCCATTGTTGAGCGGGGTCGAGCATGCGAATTTCTTCGAAACCCGGGCGACGGAATATTCCAAGGCGGCAACGCGCGGCGACTGGCGCGAGGTCTGGGACGTGTTCGACCGCCGTCAGCAGGCAAAGCCAGTGGCAGTCGCCAATGACGAACCGGACGTGCCCGACATGCTGGGCGGCATTGGCGCGGCGGAATAAACGGCTGCCGCTGGTGCGCCTGCCCCCGCCCCCGCCCCTGCCCTTGTGCTGCTTCGTGGTTGCGGTATGAATATCGGGTCCGCGGCTGCGGGCCGGACATGCATCAGGCGACGGGTCTGAGGGCAGCGCCGGATCGGGAGAAGGGGGGATTCATGCGGAAAATGGCGATTCTGCTGGCCAGCGCGCTGCTGGCTGCACCAACGCTGGCTCTGGCGCAGGCGTCGGCGCCGCCCGCCTCGACCGCGGCAGCCGCTCCGGCGCCGGGCTTTGATGTCACCGCCGCCACCGCCCGCATCCGCCAGATTCTCGACCGGGATTATGCAAAACTGGATGCCATTTACCGCGACCTGCATGCCCATCCGGAGCTTGGTTTTCACGAAACCCGCACGGCGGCGCTGCTGGCGCGGGAAATGCGCGAACTGGGCTTTACCGTAACGGAAAAGGTCGGGCAGACTGGAATCGTTGCCATTTACCGCAATGGCGATGGACCAACCGTGCTGGTGCGCACTGAAATGGATGGTCTGCCGATGCTGGAAAAGACCGGCCTGCCCTATGCCTCGACTGCAACCCAGACCGTGGATGGCAAGGAATTTCCAACCATGCACGCCTGCGGCCATGACAGCCATATGGCCTGGTGGCTGGGCACGGCGCGCGCACTTCTCGACATGAAGGACCAGTGGCGCGGCACGCTGATGTTCATCGGCCAGCCGGCCGAGGAAAAGATCGCCGGTGCCCAGGCCATGGTGGATGACGGCCTGTTCAAACGCTGGCCGAAACCGGATTTCGGCTTTGCCGCGCATGTCGGGCCGCTGCCAGTGGGCACGGTGTCGGTGAAGGACGGGGTGGTGTCCTCGGCATCCGACACGCTGCATATCCGCTTCAATGGCGTTGGTGCGCATGGCTCGATGCCGGATGCGTCGATTGATCCGATCGTCATCGCCAGCCATTTCGTCACCGATGTGCAGACGGTCATCAGCCGGGAAAAGGATCCCAAGGCCTTTGGCGTGATCACGGTCGGCAGCTTTATTGCCGGCAGTGCGCCCAATATCATTCCCGACCATGCCAATCTGATGCTGACCCTGCGCTCTTTCGATGCTGACACGCGCAAGCTGCAGATTGATGGCGTGACGCGCACGGCGCGCGCGGTTGCCGCCATGGCGCGCGCACCGGAACCGGTCATCACCCGCCCTCAGGGCACTGCGGCCGTCATCAATGACTCGGCGCTTTCGGCGCGCATGGCTGCCGTGCTGGGCCAGGCCATCGGCAAGGATCTGAACTTCATTCCA
Organism: uncultured Sandaracinobacter sp.; assembly: GCA_964537365.1. GTDB lineage: Bacteria > Pseudomonadota > Alphaproteobacteria > Sphingomonadales > Sphingomonadaceae > Sandaracinobacteroides. The sequence continues at coordinate 5,890 of CAZIAA010000071.1, read as the reverse complement.
GCGACCGAATCGGGCATGAACGGCAGCGAGGATTATTCCGTGTTCATCGAAGCCGGCGTGCCATCGGTGTTCTTCGGCATTGGCGGCTATGATCTGGAAAAGATCCGCAGCTACAAGAAACAGGGCAAGGCTTTGCCGGTCAACCATTCGCCATTTTTCGCCCCCGATCCGGAGCCGACGATCCGGCGCGGTGTGGAAACGCTCACTCTGGCGGTGCTGTCGGTGGCGACACCTGGGCAATAGCAAGGCGCCTCGCGGCAGAAACAGGCGAAAAAAGCCCCTCGGCCACTATGGCAGAGGGGCTTTTCCGTTCGGACTATGCCGGGAAGGTCAGTTGAGGACCTTCGCGACGGTCAGAGGACGCTGGCGGCGGGCCGCCAGGCCGACCAGGCCGAAGCCGGCGATCAGCATGGCCCAGGTGGCCGGCTCCGGCACCGATGCCACCAGCAGCGAGACGCCGCCATGATTGTCGGTGACGGGGTTGTCCCTGATGAAAAAGCCGACATCCTGCGCTTCGGTCAGGGTGAAGCGAGCCGAATAGCGCGCGGCGCTGGCCAGCGACATTTCGGCGGTCTTGAAATAGGCATTTGTCTCGACCGGGCCATAGCCGCCTGTGGCACCACCATCACCCAGGTAAATGGCGTCGGAAAGATCGCTGCCGAGCAGGATGATCGCGCTGTTTTCCCAGCCCTGACGGCAGTTCATGCCGGCAGAATCGCAGCCGGTAACACTGTTCCAGCGCGTGAACGCCGTGTACTGATCCTGCGTGAAGGTCACCTTGTAGGTGCCGGCGGCAAAATTTTGATAGACGGCATTGCTGGCGTCTGTCGAAGTGTTGGTGCGGCCATCAAGGTTGATGATGGTTGTGCCCGCCATGGCGGGTGCAGCGAGTGCACAGGCAGCCACGGCTGCGAGTAGAATCCGACCCATGAAATATCTCCTTTTTTCAGGCCCTTTACCTTACGAACCTTGTTCATGCAGAAAGCGTGCCAGGATGGAGATACTGTGGAATTGCCGGCTGTTGTGGCCGGACAGGGTGATGGCCTGGACTGTCTTTTGAATCTATCTGTAAAGTCTGCCGACATGCTTAACGGATATTTGCCGGTATTGGGTGGTGGCCATTGGGCAGCGGTTGACGATGGCTTGTTCTCAGGAAAATATATTTATACATTGTTCTATCTATTTTAATCCCTGTGTCTGGTCTGGACAGGCTTGAGGCAGGGCAGAGGAAATTTGGCGGAGAGGCAGGGTGGATATGGCAAAACAGGTTCTGATTCTGGGCGCCAGCGGTCTCGTTGGGACGGCTGCGGTTGCTGAATATCTGCAGCGCGGCTGGGAAGTGATTGCCGTGTCGCGCCGACGGCCAGAGCTTCCGGGTGCGCGGCCGTTCCGGCATCTGGCGCTCGATCTGCGCGATGCCGCCGCCTGCGCGGCTGCATTTTCCGCCCTCTCCGATGTCAGCCATGTGGTTTATACCGCGCTTTACGAAAAGCCGGGACTGGTGCCGGGCTGGCAGGACCGGGACCAGATGGACACCAATCTGCAGATGATGCGCAATGTCATGGAGCCGCTTGTCGGCGCGGCCAAAGGGCTGCGCCATGTGACGACGCTGCAGGGTACCAAGGCCTATGGCGTGCACCTGCACCCGATCCCGATCCCGGCAAAGGAAGATGCGCCGCGCGACGATCACGCCAATTTCTACTGGCTGCAGGAAGATTATATCAAGGATTGCGCTGGCCGCGCCGGTTTCGATTACACCATCTTCCGGCCGCAGATCATCATTGGCGCGCCTTATGGCGTGGCGATGAATCTGCCCCCCGTCATCGGCGCCTATGCTGCCATCTGCCGGGCGGAAGGCCGGCCATTCGCTTTTCCCGGCGGCGTTTCCTGGGTGCTGGAGGCCGTGGATGCCCGCATCGTGGCAGAGGCCATTGTCTGGGCCGGCGCCGCATCCGAAGCCGCCGGGCAGCATTTCAACATCACCAACGGCGATGTGTTCGAATGGCGCTCGCTGTGGCCGCTGCTGGCGGAAGTGCTGGGGGTGGAACCGGGGCCGGACGAGCCGCGTTCCATGGCAGCGTTCCTGCAGGAAAAATCCGCTGTCTGGGATGCACTCGTGCAGGACAATGGCCTGCGGCCGCTGTCTCTGGCGGAACTGGTTGGGGAATCGCATCATTATGCCGATTTCTGCTTTGCCTATGGTGCAGAGTCGCCACCGCCGCCGGCCTTTGTCAGCACCATCAAATTGCGTCAGGCTGGATTCGCCGGCTGCATGGATACCGCCGAAACATTTCGTTTCTGGCTGCGCGATCTGATGCAGCGGCGCATTCTGCCGCCGGCCGGGCGGGGATGACGCCCGGATTGCAGCCGCCTGGCTCGGAAAATATCAAGGCTGAAGCAGAATCATCCGACCAAAGCTTCTGACAGGAGAAGAGTATCATGACTGTTCGTTTCGAATTGGCGGGGCATATCGCCACCGTCACCCTCAATCGCCCGGAACGGCGCAATGCCCTGACCATGCAGAGCTATGCCGAATTGTCGGAAAGCTTCCACAAGGCGACGGCGGATCCGGAGGTACGCTGTGTGATCGTGACCGGGGCGGACCCTGCCTTCTGTTCGGGGGACGATATGAAGGAGATCATGATCGGCCCGCACGCAGCGGCGCGCCGTGCCGCCATCGCCACGCCGACCCACCCCGCCAATCGGACCGCCATGGCCATCCTCAATTGTGACAAGCCAGTCATTGCCGCGGTCAATGGTGCCGCCATTGGCTGGGGCATGGAACTGGCGCTTTTCGCCGATATCCGCATTGCCTCCGAACATGCGAAATTTGGCGAGTTGTTCGTGAAACGCGGGCTGGTGCCTGATGTCGGCGGCTTTACTCGTCTGCCGGCGATCGTCGGCCCCGCCATGGCGGCCGAACTATTGTTTACCGGCGATGTGATCGATGCCACCGAAGCGCAGCGCATCGGGCTTGTTCGCAATGTGGCCCCGCACGACCAGTTGATGGAAGAAGCGCGGGCGCTGGCGCAGCGCATCGTTGTCAATCCACCCCTGGCGGTCGGGCATATCAAGAAGGGACTGCGGCTTACGGTCGGGGCGCTCGGCACTACCGAAGCCATGGGCGCCTGGGCGTCGGAAACCATTTTCCGCCTGATGGAAACCGAAGATCATCAGGAAGGCGTGCGCAGCTTTTTCGAAAAGCGCGCGCCTGTGTTCCGCGGGCGCTAGGCAGCCAGAAGATATCGGCCCGGCGCGCCGCCAGCCGGTTGGGCTGGCGGCGTTTCGGTCAATGATCCGATCGACTGCTCGGGTCGATCACTCCGGTTCGCGCGTGGTGGTGATTGCCTGCCAGCCGCTGCGCGGGCGGATCTGGCTCTGCTTGCGGTAATCGACATCATCATAGCTGAGGTCGGTCAGATCCTTGCGGCGCGGCCCGAGATAGCCGAACAGGAACGCGCCAACCTTGCGCATCTGGATTTCCTCCGTGCCCTCGGTGATGCGGTAACGGCGGTGGTGGCGATAGATATGCTCGAACGGCTTGTGGCGCGAATAGCCGATGCCGCCATGCACCTGGATGGCGCGATCGGCCGCTTCGCAGCATAGCCGGTTGGCCCAGTAGTTGCACATCGACACCTTGTCGGAAATGCGCTTCGCCACTTCGGGATGGCTCATCTGGTCCATTTCCCAGGCGGTCTTGCGGATCAGCAGCCGCAGCATTTCCGTCTGCGTCGCCAGTTCCACGAGTGGGAACTGAATGGCCTGATTGCGCGCAAGTTCCTCGCCAAAGGGCCTGCGGGCGCGGGCATAGCGCACCGATTCCTCGATGCAATACACCGCCGAGCCGAGGCTGCTGGCGGCCTGGCGGATGCGGTTTTCATGCACGAATGCCTGCGCCAGCGGCAGACCGTTTTCGGGTTCGCCGAACAGCGCGCTGTCGGGCACCCAGACATTGGTGAAGCTGACGCGCGGGTGGTCGGTCGGCATGTTGAAGGTCCACAGATATTCCTCGACCTTGACGCCGGGCGTGTCGGTGGGGACGAGGAAACAAGTGATGCCGCGGGCAGCGCCGTCCTTGCCGCTGGTGCGGGCGAACAGCGCGCAATGGCTGGCGACATGCATGCCCGTCGTCCACATCTTTTCGCCATTGAGCAGCCAGCCCGAAACGCCATTCCGGGTTTCGCGCACACCCCGGGTTTCCATATGGGTCGCGTCCGAACCATGATAAGGTTCGGTCAGGCCGAAGGTAACCCGGCGCGTACCCTGGAACATGCCGGTAATGAATTCCTCGCGCTGTTCGGGGGTGCCGAAATCATCGAACATCTTCACGAATGGATTATTGGCGACGATCGAATGTTCGGTCTGCTGGTCGTAATGCAGGCCCAGCCCCTTGGTGGCGAGATATTCGCGAATGACGGTCATCCACAGATTGGAACCGCCCTTGCCGCCGAATTTTGGATCCATGGCAAAGCGCAAGAACCCGGCCTTGTCGGCGCGATTCTTGGCTTCGCGCATCAATTCTTCCCATTCGGGACGCGGCAGGCCGCCATTTTCGAAATCGGTACGCGCCCATTCGCGGCGGTGGTCGAAATAGCGGATGTTGTCATCAGCGTCTTCGAGCGGCTTGATCTCCTTCTCGATGAAGGCGTCCAGTTCTTTCAGATAATCGCGCAGATCCTGCGGAATTTCGAAATCCATCAGTCCTCTCCATTCTTGCCGCCGGTGGTGAATTCCAAGGCCCGGCGGTAGGTTGCATAGCGTGGCTGGTCAATGGCCAGCGTGTCCAGTGTTGTGGCCCAGAGATGGCGGACGAGCTCCGGCTCGTCATGTGCGAAATCGCCGTTACGAATGCGCGCACAGAGAGTCCTGTTCAGTCCGCGAGTATCGTCCAGCTGATTGAGAAGCTTTGCCAGCCGCTGTCGTTCGCGCTCTTCGGCGCCGCGGCCGGTGTTGACTTCACGGCGGCAGATATCCAGCACATTGGCAGCGACCCGGGCATGGAACGCCAGCCGGCCATCGAGGGCCGGCATCAGTTCGTCGCGGAGAAAATCCGTGACCGACTGCAGCAGTTCATCAAGGCTGGGTTCTTCACGCATGATGCATTCCTGTCAGCGGTGCCAGAATTGACAACAGGTCGATTTCGGTTTCGGACACCCGGCGACCAATTGCCGCACGCTCGACCGAACGGTCGCCAGCCTGAAACTCGCGCGCCATCAGGCCACAACCCAGGCCCCAGCGCAAGGTGCCCAGGACTTCGTGAAAGCGCACCCGATCGGCATCGGGGCGGCGCCCTGCAATGGATTCATAGCCATCGAACAGGGCTTCGCGTGACCCCAGGCCACCGACCGGCTTGTCGATTTCGCCAAAGCGCCAGGATGTCACGCAAAGCCAGGCCAGATCTTCGGCCGGATCGCCCAGATGCACGCCTTCCCAGTCGAGCACGGCGCGCAGCCCTTCCGGGCCGACCATGATATTGCCATTGCGCAGATCGCCATGCACGACTCGAAGCGCTTCCGGCTCGGCGGGGCGGTGGTCGTGCAGCCAGCGCAGCGCCCATTCGAACACCGGCCGGTCCATGGCATTGCGCTGGTATTGTTCTTCGACACCCTCGATCGCTGCTGCGACTCCGGCCTCGCGCAAGGGCACGCCGCTGCCGTCGCTGGCATGGATACAGGCGGCTGCGGCACCCAGCTGGAACGGCAGCTTTTCCCGGGCTGCAGCAAATTCCGCGCCGCGCAGGATGCGTCGGGCAAGCGACTCGCCGACGATCCGCGACATGACATAGCCCTGGCCGAGGTCGTCTTCCGGAGTCAGCACATGCAGGACTTCCGGAACGGGCGCGCCGGCCTGGGCGGCGCGGCCGATCATTTCCGCTTCCAGCCACATCGGA
>CAZIAA010000070.1:0-7625 GCA_964537365.1 uncultured Sandaracinobacter sp. | reverse complement strand
CAGGATCGCTTCGAATTTCCGATCGACCCGTTCCGCAAGCATTGCCTGTTGAACGGGCTCGCCGAAATCTCGCTGACTCAGACCATGCTGCCGGCCATTGCCGCGCATGAAACCCGCCTGCAGGCTGAGCGGCAATGGATTGGCGGGGCCGCCGCGCGATGAGCCATTTACTGCTTTTGCCGGGCGATGGCATCGGCCCGGAAGTGACGGCGGAAACGAAGCGCGTATTGGAAGTGCTGCGCCTGCCCGGAATTACGGTGTCCGAAGCGCTTTTTGGCGGTGCGTCCTATGATCGGCTGGGCGTGCCCATTGCCGATGATGTGGTGCAGCAGGCGCTCGACAGTTCGGCGGTGCTGATGGGTGCCGTCGGCGGGCCGCAATGGGCAAGCGTCGATTTCGCCAAGCGCCCCGAATCGGCATTGCTGAAATTGCGCGAAGCCATGCAGGTTTATGCCAATCTGCGCCCGGCGCGCTGCTTTGCGGCACTGGCCGGTGCATCGACGCTGAAGCGCGAGGTGGTGGAAGGGCTGGATCTGCTGTTCGTGCGCGAACTGGTCGGCGGTGTCTATTTCGGCACCCCGCGCGGGATCGAGACCCTCGCCAATGGCGAAAGGCGCGGCTTCAACACCCAGAGCTATACCAGCAGCGAAATCCGCCGCGTCGCCATCATTGCCTTCGAACTGGCGCGTGAGCGGCGCGGCCAGGTCTGTTCGGTGGAAAAATCGAACGTCATGGAATCGGGCGTGCTCTGGCGCGAGGAAGTGCAGAAGCTGCGCGATGAACGCTATGCCGATGTCGAACTGCGCCACATGCTGGCCGACAATTGCGCCATGCAGCTGGTGCGCGATCCAAAACAATTCGATGTCATCCTGACCGATAATCTGTTCGGCGACCTGCTGTCCGATCTGGCGGCAATGTCGACCGGGTCGCTCGGCATGCTGCCATCGGCGGCGATTGGGGACGCCGGCAAACCCGGCCTTTATGAACCGATTCACGGCTCGGCGCCGGATATTGCCGGTCAGGGGCTGGCCAATCCTTGTGCGTCCATCCTCAGCCTGGCCATGGCGCTGCGGCATTCGCTGGGCGAACCACAGGCCGCCGACCGGGTGGAGCAGGCAGTGGAGGCAGCGCTTGCCAAGGGCGCGCGCAGCCGTGATCTGGGTGGCGACCTGTCCACGCGCGCCATGGGGGATGCCATCATCGACGGGCTGAAATGAAGCGCGACTACAGCATTGGTGCGGTTTCGCGCGCATTCCTGACCGGTCTGGCCTTTCTCGGGCCATTGCTGCTGACCGCCGTTGTCCTGTCCTGGATTCTGGGCCAGCTGACCAGCTTCGTCGGCCCGGAATCCGTTTTTGGCCGTGCGCTGACGGCGGGCGGGCGGTTTTTCGCTGGCGAAAGCGCACCGCCGATGCTGTCCTTCAGCGTCGGTGTGCTGATCGTCATTGCGCTGGTGACGGCACTGGGCTTTCTGGTGCAGGACAAGGCGCGCAAGGTGTTCGAGGACTGGATCGACAGCGGTCTCGGGCGAATCCCGCTGCTGGGTCGGATCTACCGGCCGGTGGCGCAGTTTCTGCGCTCGATGGGCGGCAGCAAGGCCGAGGAAATGTCGGCCATGGGGGTTTGCCGCATCGAATTTGGCGGCGGCGTCGAAACCATTGCTTTTCTGGCGTCCGCCGAAGTGTTCGACATCGGCAGCGGGCCGGCGCGGCTGGTCCTTATTCCGACGGCGCCGATTCCAGTCGGCGGCGCGTTGTTGCTGGTGGCGGCGCACAAGGTGCATCCGATCCCGGATATGAAATTCGACGATCTGGCCCGGCTGTATCTGACCATGGGCATGACACCGCCGCCGCATCTGCGGCGGGTGCGGCCCTAGATTGCAAAACCGCATGGACAGCCATCCATGCGGGAAGTTTTGAAACGACACTTGGCTTTTGCGTTCAGCGCCGCTATGCGCGCCGGCAGCAGTGGTGCCGGTTTCGCTGGTGCCGCACTGGCGGCCTTGGCCGGCTGCTCTGACCAATGGCCCTGATTGGCCAATGCCCGGTCCTCGGGGGCGCGTAGCTCAGTGGTAGAGCACTGTGTTGACATCGCAGTGGTCGCAAGTTCAATCCTTGCCGCGCCCACCATTTTTGTGACTTTCATCCTGCTTTCGCCATGCTGGGTCAGGCGCGCCGGCGGTATTGTCAGCAGAGGGCCTGTTTTCCGGCAAATGCTCTTGAGCGGAGGTGTTCACTTCCCGTAAAGCGGTTGTGCCGCAGGAGGCAGTTGCTTGCCCCTATGGTCCGAGGCGCTGCATAGGGCGTGCGGAATCGCGAGCCGGAGTGAATTTTGGATCAAGTGATAGTGGAAACGGCGGCGACCATGTCGCCCTGGGCCTTGTTCATGCAGGCCGACATCGTGGTCAAGTCCGTGTTGCTGTTGCTGTTGCTCGCCAGCATCTGGTCCTGGGCGATCATTTTCGAACGCGGCCGCAGGATGCGGGTGATCGGCCGCCAGACCGACAAGTTCGAAGAGCGGTTCTGGAACGCGAAATCGCTGGACGAGCTGAAAATTCCCAAAGGCCGGCACCCGGCCGGTGATCTGTTTCTGGCCGGCATGAAGGAATGGCAGGCGTCGGTGGAAGGCAAGGGTCCGGTCGATCGCCAGGGCGTGCGCGAGCGGCTGGCCGATGTCATGGACAGTTCCGTCGAGCATTCGGTGACCGATCTGGCGGATCGGCTGACGGTGCTGGCGACGGTGGGGGCTGTGGCGCCTTTTGTCGGGCTGTTTGGAACGGTCTGGGGGATCATGCGGGCGTTCACGTCGATCGGGCTTACCCAGAACACCAGCCTTGCCGTGGTGGCGCCGGGGATTGCCGAAGCGCTGTTTGCAACGGCGCTGGGGCTGTTCGCGGCCATTCCCGCTGTTATTGGCTATAACCAGCTGCTGCACCGGGTGACGCATCTGGAATCGCGCCTGCACAATTTCGCCACTTCGTTTCACGCGCTGATGAGCCGGGAACTGGACGGGCAGGCTGAGTGATGGCCAGCCGGCGCGGACGTCGCCGCCGCCAGGCGCCCATGGCGGATATCAACGTCACGCCGATGGTGGACGTGATGCTGGTGCTGCTGATCATTTTCATGGTGGCGGCGCCATTGCTGGTCACCGGGGTTGCAGTCGATCTGCCGGAAACCCGGGCCAAGGCATTGCCCAGCGATGACCGCCCGATCAGTGTGACCGTCGATGCCCATGGTCAGCGCGCCATCGACAATGAAATCCTGTCGCCGGAAGTGTTTGCCGCGCGCATTGCCGGGCTGTTCGAAGCGCGGCCCGAAGCGCGGGTGCTGATTCGTGCCGATTCGGTCTTGCCTTATGGCCAGGTGGCGGCGCTGCTGGCAGATGTGACCACGGCTGGTTTTACCCGCGTGGCACTGGTCAACCGGCCGCAGAACATGGGCGACAATACACCAAGATGACGGAAAGCCGCGCCTTTCTGCTGGCTGGTTTTTTGCATCTGCTGCTGCTGGCGGTGCTGTCGCTGGGGATCGTTCGCCAGCTGCCGCAGATGGCCGATCCGGATGTGATTCCGGTCGAATTTCTGGAAATCACCGATCTGCCGCAGGCGCGGGAACCGCCAAAACCGTCGATGGATGCAGCACCACATGAAAGTGAACCGCCGCAGCCGCCGGAAATCACTCCGCCCGCACCCGAAGAGCTGCCGAAACCGGATCTGACCCCGCGCGATGTGGCGCCGCAGGATGCCATTGCCGCCGAGCCGGCGCCCGCGCCCGAAAAGCCGAAAGAGCCTGCAAAAAAGCCGGAACCAGCGCAGAAACCGAAATCGACGGCAGCGCTGATCGACAAGTCCAAGCCGGAAGCGCCAACGAAGCCGCGCGCGCCAGCGGACTTCGCCAAATCGATCGAGCAGGCGATCCCGAAACAGGCAACGCTGTCATCCATTCAGGCGGCGACGCTGGAGCAGGCGATTCGCGCCCAGATCGCACCCTGCTGGAATCCGCCGATCGGCGGCGCCGACGTTGCCGACATGACGGTGGTGCTGCGTATTCGCCTCAATCGCGATGGCCGCATTGCCGCCGCCCCGGAATTCGTCAGCCAGACCGGGGCGACTTCCGGCAATGCCGCCTATGCCCGCGCCTTTGTCGAAACTGCAAAGCGCGCGGTGCTGCGCTGCACCCCCCTTGAACTTCCCGACCAGCTCTATCCTTATTGGCGGGAATTCGATTTGAATTTTGATCCGAGGTTGATGACATGAAGCGATTGGCATTCACATTACTGGCGCTGCTGCTGGCAGCGCCCGCCGCGGCCCAGCTGCGGGTCGACATCACCAGCGGCACGCAGGAGCCCATGCCTGTTGCCGTGCCGGTGTTCCCGACGCCGCAGGTGCAGGATACCCGCGCCGGCTCGACCGCGGAACTGGGACGACGGGTGGCCGATGTCATTACGCAGAATCTGACCGGCACCGGGCTGTTCCGGGCTTTGCCGCGCAATGCCTATCCGACGGCCACGGTGGCGGATGTGACGGCGCCGCGATTTGATGCCTTACAGACCGCCTCGGCGCAGGGGCTGGTGACCGGCACCGTCAGTGCCAATCCCGATGGCACGCTGAGCATCGGCTGTTATCTTTATGATGTGTTCTCCAAGGAAGAACTGGTGCGCCGGGGCTTTACCACGACCGTCGCCGGCTGGCGCCGGGCGGCGCATAAATGTTCGGACCTGGTGTATTCGCGGCTGACTGGGGAAAGCGGTTATTTCGACAGCCGTATCGTCTATGTGGCGGAGAGCGGCCCGCGCATTAAACGGGTGAAGCGGCTGGCGGTGATGGATCAGGATGGCGCCAATCACCAGTTTCTGACTTCGGGCGCGTCATTGGTGTTGATGCCGCGCTTTTCGCCGGCCAATGAAACCATTGCCTATCTGAGCTTTGCCGGCAATCGCGCGCGCATGATGATCTACAATGTCGCGACTGGCGCCCAGCGCCCGGTCGGCGAATTTAGTGGCATGAGCTTTGCCGGCCGCTTTTCGGCGGATGGCCAGAAGCTGGTGTTCAGCGTCACCAGCGCCGGCAACAGCGATATTTATGTGCATGATGTGGCCAGCGGCAGCAACCGCCGGCTGACCAGCGGCAATTATATCGACACTTCGCCGAGCTTTTCGCCCGATGGCAGCAAGATCGTTTTCGAAAGCGACCGTGGCGGCTCGCAGCAGCTGTATGTGATGAATGCCGATGGCTCGAACGCGCATCGAATCAGCTTCGGGCAAGGGCGGGCGGGTTCGCCGGTGTGGAGCCCGCGCGGCGACCTCATTGCCTTTACCCGCATGCGCGGTTCACAATTTCGCATTTCCGTCATCCGTCCCGACGGCAGCGGCGAACGCATGCTGACCGACAGCTGGCAGGATGAATCACCCAGCTGGTCGCCCAATGGTCGTGTCATCCTATTTGCACGAACCGCTCGTAATGGCAGATCGGAACTGCGCTCCATCGACTTGACAGGGCGTAATGATCGCAGGATCCCGACCCCGCTGGAAGCAAGTGATCCCAGCTGGGGGCCGCTGTTGAAATAAAGCTCGACCGCAGTAGCTGTTTTTGACAATCTGTCGTAATCGGGTTCAGTTTGAGCGTAAGGAGCACAAGACAATGAATAGGGCTTTTCCAGTTTTGATCGTGGCTGGAGCGCTTGCGCTGACAGCCTGCGCCAGCAAGCGCGATGTCATGCCGCCGGAAGCCTGGCAGCCGGCACCGGCGCAAGAGCCGATTGATCAGGCCGGCACCGTGCCGCCGTCCGAAGATGTCAGTTCCGGCCCATTGCCCGGCAGCCAGGCCGCGCTGATACAGGCCGCCGGCTCGGATACCGTGCATTTCGCGTTTGACAGCTATGGTCTCGATGAAACCGCGCGCGACATTCTGCGCAAGCAGGCAGGCTGGCTGGCGCGCAACGACAATGTCAGTGCAACTGTCGAAGGTCATGCCGACGAACGCGGCACGCGCGAATACAATCTGGCGCTGGGCGAGCGGCGGGCCAATTCGGCGCGCAATTTCCTTGCCGCACAGGGCGTGTCCGGAACACGGCTGTCGATCATCAGCTATGGCAAGGAACGCCCGGCGGTCGAAGGTTCCAATGAAGAAGCCTGGGCGGCCAATCGCCGCGCCGTGACGGTGGTATCAGGAGGAAGATAATGTCGGTTCGGCCGTGGCGCGATATCACGCGGCGCAAGTCCAGGCAGATCATGGTCGGCAAGGTGCCGGTGGGCGGTGACGCCCCCATCACCGTGCAGACCATGACCAATACGCCGACGGAGGACGCGCGCGCCACGATCGACCAGATCCGCCGTTGCGAGGAAGTCGGCGTCGATATCATCCGCGTGTCCTGTCCGACCGTGGAAACGACGGCGGCGCTGCCGGAAATCGTCCGTGCCGCCAAGGTGCCGATCGTCGCCGACATCCACTTTCATTACAAACGCGCGCTGGAAGCGGCGGACGCGGGCGCGGCCTGTCTGCGCATCAATCCGGGCAATATCGGCACACGCGAACGGGTGCGCGAAGTGGTGCGCGCGGCGCGGGCCAATGGCTGTTCCATGCGCATCGGTGTCAACGCCGGCAGCCTCGACCGGCATCTGCTGGAAAAATATGGCGAACCCTGCCCGGAGGCCCTCGTTGAATCGGCGTTCGAGCATGCAAAATTTCTCGAAGACGAGGATTTTCACGAGTTCAAGATTTCGGTGAAATCCTCGGACGTGTTTCTGGCGGTGGAGGCCTATACCGAGCTTGCCGCGCGTTCGGATTACCCGCTGCATCTGGGCATTACCGAAGCGGGCGGGCTGATTGGCGGCACGGTCAAGAGCTCGATCGGGCTGGGCATGCTGTTGTGGAGCGGCATTGGCGACACCATCCGGGTGTCCTTGTCGGATGAGCCCGAAGAGGAAGTGAAGGTTGGCTATCACATCCTGAAGTCGCTGGGTATTCGCGCGCGTGGCGTGCAGATCATTTCCTGCCCCAGTTGTGCGCGGCAGGGGTTCGATGTCATCCGCACGGTGAAAATTCTGGAAGACCGGCTGCAGCATATCACCACGCCGCTGAAACTGTCGGTGCTGGGCTGTGTGGTGAATGGCCCCGGCGAAGCCCGCCACACCGATATCGGCCTAACGGGCGGCGGCAATGGCAGCCATATGGTGTATCTGTCGGGGCTGACCGACCATAAGGTCAATGACGCGAATGTGATCGAGCATATCGTTGAACTGGTGGAAGCCAAGGCCACCGAAATCGAAGCGCGCAAGGCAGCAGGAGAAGCCGTCGAGGCTCCGGCGGCGCAAGCCGCCGAATAAGGTCTTGCGACTGCATTCGGCATTGCGGCCCGGACAGCTCGGCTGAAATGGCGGAACCAGCTGCGCTGACAGTCCGGGAACATCTTTGCCGAACTGGCCTGTGCGCATTCCGCGCTCAAGGATGGTCGCGATCATTATATGCGGATTGATTACATGATCCGGGCGAAGCTGTTGTCGGGTCTGCGCAAGGGCAGGATGTCGGTCCGCACCATTTATGATGATGTGCGCGATTCTCTCTCGGAAAATGGTGCCTGCACCTATTGCAGCGGCTATAGGCTCTTCAATCAAGTAAGTTTTTCTTG